>JAKALX010000319.1 GCA_021823905.1 Chloroflexota bacterium
TCTGCATCCTCCTCGGCGGAGGCGTCGACAAGTTCGACGAAGGCGTCCAGAAGTTTCTGCTCTTGCGCAAGCGCCAGATCAACGAGTACCTGCACCGGCTCTCGGTCGCGGGCCTTGGCGATCGCCGCCAGCGGATCGGGCCGCTGATGGCGCAGTTCGTCGATCCCGAGTAGGCCCACCCATCCGCGGCGCTGGTGTACAACGCCCGGCGCGCAGCCAGCCAAACGAAGCGAGGTAATCCGCATGTCCACCGGCGAAGCGCTGGCCCGAGCCCAGGCCTCTATCAGCACGCAGGAGATCCCCCAGGAGGCTCGCGACAAGGCGCGCGAGCTCGGCTGGGAAGACGGCCTCATCGAGGCTGCGCTCGGCAAGGGCCATTCGCTCCAGGAGGTCTGGCAGGCGTTGCGCGCGGGAGTCGACGGTGCGTCCGCGAAGGGCTTCCTGGCTGGCGACGGTGCGGCGTTCCTTCGTCCTGAGTTCAACTGGATGCGGGTACCCACGGAATGGGGCATCCGCGCGCGCGCCAGCGACCCACAGCTTGGCCTCACCATCGGCGACCTGAATGTCGGCACCTACGGCGACGTCCCGGATGTCTGGGTCAACCGCAGCGAGATCGCCCGCGGTTCGTATCCGAACATGATGAACGAGGACATGGGCTACACGATCTTCGACAAAGCGACCGTATGGGCCGATTGCTGCGTGCCGCTTTATGAGATCGCCATCCGGGACCGCTGGATCTCGTCGACGGACCTTCCCTGGGCGAGCCTGGAGCCGTTGTCCGGGGATATGGAGAAGGCGGTTTGCCAGCTCATGACGGAGCAGGCCGAGCGCGCGTACTTCACGGGCGCGCTCTGGAGCGGCTGGTTGCCGGCGATCAGCTACGGGTACCTGGAACTGAAGCTCTTCCTCTCGACGGTGATCTACGACCTTGCCCGGCATTCCGAGGCGTTTCGCAAGCGGGCGCTTTCAAACGGCGGCGGCCTTGGTCTGCAGGCGCCCACGGACTTCTCGCGTTGCGCGAAGGAGGCGCGAAGCTTTGTGGAGCTGGCGGCGACGCTCTTCGTCCAGGACAGCATGCTCCTGACGCTCTTCGAGAACGGCGACGGCTTCGCCCAGAACGAGGTCGAACGGGAACTCTACCGGCTGGTCGCGCGCGACCGGCGGCGGATGATGGACTACCACGTCGAGCGCCTGAAGCACTTTCTCTTCAAGGCGCCGGAGCGGCGCGAGGAGCAGAACCTCTACTTCGGCAAGGCCGAGGGGCGGATGTTCAAGGACTGGAGTGACGCGGCCGTTTCCGAGCCGCTCGCGATGCTGCTTGGTGGTGGTGCGGCGAAGATCGAGGCGGGGAAGGAGAAGCTCGCGGAGCTGCGCAGGCTACAGGTGCAAAACTACCTGCGCGACCTGGAGCAGGCGACCTTCCAGCGCAAAGGGCTGAACATGCGAATGCAGGAGATCGTCGCGGGCTAGAGATTCCCTCTGATCTGGAAATGACGAAGGGCCTCTTGCGTTCACGCAAGAGGCCCTTCGCGACTGGCGCACGGTTCAGATTCCGGCGAGCGCCGTGCGCAGGCGGGAGACGATTCGACGGGGCAACGGTCCGTCGCGAAGCTCGGCCCGTTCGCTTCGGATCTGAGCGAGGACGCGCTCGTGTTCCGCTGCTCGGTACAGCCGCTCCGGCTCCGGATCGCCGGGCAGGATGACGTTCGGGTGGATCGAGCGGAGGGCGTCTTCATAGCGCAGGTTCATCTGGATCTCCTTGTGTTTCAAGCGGCCGGGGGCGAGCAGTTGCAGGCCTCGCCAGCCGTGGCCACGCGCCAGAATTCCTGGCGCCCTCGTTTGTTGCGCAGCCGCACAAGCTGCCATTCGCGACGCTGCCGCACCCTGTGCGCGGCGGCGCCGAGTTCGACTGGACGGTTCGCGCCGGTCATTCGGGCAAACTCTGGTGAAGAAAGTCGTGTGTATTCCATGTTCCTGTTCCTGGTGTCATTGATGGCGTGCGAAGACAACAAGTCCCGCGGCATCCCTCTTCGGATTCCGAAACGCACATTGTTCGAATTCATTGTCATGTCATCCGGTTAACGCGCTGCCTTGCTCTGCAAAAAGCTCGTAAAGGCCTGGTGCGATTGTGTGCGCCGCCGGAAGACAAAAATGCCGTACCGCCGAGCGGTACGGCTCTCGAGCCGCTCTGCCGTGGCAGAATTTAGGCGGTGAGCACCATGCCGCGCGCGGTTGGATGGATGAGACGATCGATGACCATGTCGTTCCCTCCTTTCTTGTTTCGACCGCGTTGTTACTGGTACTAACGAATGTACCCGCCAAGAGGTTAACGGACAACGTGGCATTCGTGAGGATCCAATTCCGGTCGAAGCTCGGCGGCCACCATGGCACCACCTGTTTACCGCTCACCATGTCTTGCCGACCATCCGGGTAGCATGGACGCGATGTTCCGGCCTGGCCGTCTCGCACTGCTTCTCGCCGGGCCGATCGCGCTCGGGTTCGCCGCCGCGGGCGCCGTGTGGATCAGCGCTTCCGCGCCGGCGAACGCCGAGGCGCCGCCACCCGCCGGGATGCTCGGCGACCTGCGCTACATTGGCAGGGACACGGCCACCGGCCTGCCGGCGCGGGTGGACGACCGGTTCATCGCGGACGTTGCACGGGCCGTGGAGCGCTACGGCAAGGATGAGCAACCGGCAGAGCCGGCGCCGCCTCCGGGACCGGCCGACATTCGGACGTTGCAGATTCCAAGGCTAGGCGTGGACGCACCGGTGGCCCGGTTTGGCCTGGACAACTTCGGGCGCCTGGACGTGCCACAGGATACGCAGACGGTGGGCTGGAACCCTGCCTACACCAACCTTCCAGGGACCGGCGGGGCGACGTTCTTCGCGGCGCACTTCGAATACGGCGGCCGCCCGGGCGTGTTCAACAGGATCTCCTCGCTTCGCCGGGGGGACGAAATTACAGTGACGCTCTCGGACGGCTCGCTGCACCGCTACCGGGTGTCTTCGGCCGTTGACTACACGATCGCCCAGATCGACATGGGGGCGGTCCTGTTCGGGCGCGAAGGGACGGAGAGCATCACACTCATGACCTGTTCGGGGCCGCCGAACGCGGACGGCTACCCGATGCGGACGGTGGTGTTGGCCGAACGCGCGGAGTGAGATTCAGCCGCCAGCGAGGCCCTGGGCGGCTCGGGCGGCGATGTCGCTGCTGGAGCCGATGACGAAGATCGCCTCTTCAGGGGCGCCGACGCTGAGGCGTGCCGTCGCGTTCCCGTCGGTCGTTGTGGTAACCGTGGTGGTTCCTGAAGAACGCTCGCTGGCGGTCATGGTCCCCAGAAACCTCGCCTCTGCGTCGCGGAACCGTTGCGCCTCTGCCGTGCCGGCGAAGCGAAGCCGGAAGACGGCGACGCTCTGGTTGCCGTTGACGTAGACGTCGTAGTGGTCGCCGTTCCAGCCGCTCGCCGCGGCCACCGCCTGGGACGCCGGCAAGCGCAGCTGGAGGTAGTTCCGCAGCTCGAACTCGCCCAGCGTTCCGCCGGACTCCCGTGACCAGCCGGCGCCAAGGGGGCCCGCGAGGTTCGGCAGCGAGATCGTCGCGGGAGTGAATCCGGACGCGAGCAACTCTGGGTGGAGGATCGCAGCGGTTCCTCCGGCGGGCGGATTGGAGAGCATCGCGTCGATCGCGGAATTGCCCTGGCGCTGGCGGATGCCGGCAATCCAGTCGGCGCCCTCCTGATACGGGAAATAGAGCTCGCGCGAGATCGACGGCGGGACGTCGTTGAGTAGCCGTCGATCGGCGAGGATCACGCTCCCGTGACCGAGCGGCAGCGCAAGGTATTTCGCGCTGTAGAGGCGCTCGGTGGTGACCGCGTCGCCCTCGACCACGCTGGTCCAGGCGAGGGTTGCGTCGAGGTTGTCTTGCAGCCGTTTGCTCGTGGCGAGCAGGTCGGCGTGGGCGTCCTGGACGGCGTGCGTGAGTTCGTGTGCGAGGGTGGAGGCCTGGTCCCGGGAGAGGTTGTCGAGGTCCACGTTCGCGGCGTCGGGGTGCACGACCCAGAGCGCTTTGTCCTGTGGCGAGTAGAGGCCGGCGACGGCCTGTGAGGTGAACTCGCGGTAGACGGAACTGTAGTCCTGGTCCTTCCGCAGGTGGCCGAGCAGCCGGTAGAGCGTCGTGGTTTGCGCGAAGACGCGCCGGTCGTCGGCCGTGATCAGGCGGTCCATGAGTGCGGGAAGGTCCGAGCGCGAGACGAAGCCGGCCCTCAGATTGTCAGGCGGCGCGAGGCCGCGGAGGCTCGCAACGCGGTCGAGCATGGTGGCGAGCTGCGGGGGGAGCGGCTGGAGCGTGGGGGTCGGGCTGGAGGCCGCTTTCGGGGCCTGGTTGCCGCCGCCGGAGCAGGCGGCAGATGCCACGACCAGGATCGCGACGGCCGCCCACGCGAGCCACCGCGGGGCTTTCAGCACTGCGGGAATCCTTGCCCGGAAGCGGAGCACTCGGCTATTCTCGGGGATACGGCGCATTCGTCTAGAGGCCCAGGACGCCGCCCTTTCAAGGCGGAGATCAGGGGTTCGAATCCCCTATGCGCTACCATATGTCCTGAAACGGCGGGAGCGGAGCCCGTCCCCCTCAGCGGCCCGTGAACTTCGGTTCGCGCTTCTCCTGGAACGCCTTCACCGCCTCGCGGTGGTCGTCCTTCGTCATCGAGACTTCTTCTGCATGGAGGGAGAGCGGGAGGACGAGGTTCGAGACCATCTTGATGTACTTGTTGACGGCGATCTTCGACGACTGAACCGCGAACGGAGCGCC
>JAKALX010000320.1 GCA_021823905.1 Chloroflexota bacterium
GTTTCCTTATGACAGTCGGCGCAGACCTGGGCATCCTGGTTGCTGACCGGCCGTTGCGCCCAGGCCGCCGCGTTGTTGTCGTGCGTCAGGCCCAGCGAATCGACGGTCACGACGCCGGAAAGCGCGTGCGCGTAGAGCACGCCGCCGAGTAGTAATCCAAGGAGAACTGCGGCCCGAAGAAGGTGCTGCATTGCTGACAGTTGCAGATCTTAGGGGTCACGGTCATGCCGGTCCTATGCCAAACGGTAGATCTTGGTCACAGCCTGGGTGGAGCGTGAGCCGATGCATCCGGCACAGAAACAGTGTGCCCTTCGCGGGAAACCGGCACGCTCGTGTCAGGATCTCCTGTCCAAGCCCCGACATTACGGCAGTTCAAGGAACGATTATTGGGCATCGCGGGAGCTGAATTACTCCGGGATGCCCTTGGTGTGGCAACGGGCACAGAACGGCTTTTGGTGGCAGTAGTTGCACGATTCCCTGCCGGCCTGGCGTATCACCTGAGCGTGATTCACGAGCATCTGGTCGTGACGGACGTTCTTGACCCCGGAGGCGTGGCAGTTCTGACAGTACGACTGCGAATGGCAGGCGGCGCAGTTGGCGGTCGTCGGGTTGGTGGCGCCGGCCGCTTCCTTGTGCTTGAACACCCAGATGGGATCGCGGTGG
The DNA here is from genome assembly GCA_021823905.1 of Chloroflexota bacterium. Classification (GTDB taxonomy): domain Bacteria; phylum Chloroflexota; class Dehalococcoidia; order Tepidiformales; family Tepidiformaceae; genus JAKALX01. Next base: position 664 of record JAKALX010000320.1, read on the forward strand.
CTGGACGGCGGTTGCCCCACTGGCGCCAGCGAGGCCTGGCCGACAGACGGGAACGTGTGGCACGTGGAGCAACTCGACGGGATCGCGTCTTTGGTGAGCTGGCCGTTGACGATCTGAAAGTGGCCACCGTCGTGGCACCGGAAGCAGCCCGTCGACTTGGTATGGCCGAGGAGATTGGGGTAATCCTTGGACTGCGCGTTCATCGCGGGGTGGTCGGATTCGAGGTAGATCTTTCTCAACCAGGCGAAAGCGTCCCGCATGGCCTGCGGGCGTTCGAGGTAGAGGAACGGGTAATCGCGCGAATACGTCTGCTCGAGCTGGCGGAGGGCGCGATCAAACGCAGCGATCGAGTCGTAGCGCGAGGTAACCAGCTCGAGGCCGTTCTTTTTGATGAATGGGATGCCGCCGTCGATATGGTTCTCGCTGATCGCGACGTCGATCGCCTGCCCGGGCGATGGGAAATCGTGGCCCACGCGGTTGTGGCAGTCGTAGCAGCTCATCTGGTGAACGTTCGGACCACCGCGGAACTCGGCGGCTCGCTCTCCCGCCTGGGCTGACATCTCGACAGCGCTGCCTTCGATGAACTCGAGTTGCGTCCCGTCAGGGCGCTCGACGTGGACCCAGGGAACCGCGCCGTCCTCGCTGGCGCTGAAGGTAACCTTCGACAGTACGTGCCAGTGGATGCCCTCAGTGGCCTTGCCCGGCTCGTGCGAGAGGCGCAGCACGATTCCCACCTGCTGGGGCGTGTTCGCCTGGTCTTCCTGGTAGTGCGGGCGCGTGATGAGCAGGTCGGCGCGCTCGCGGGCCGGGTCGTGGCAGCGTTCGCAGGTTTCCGACGCGGGCGGCATCTTGTCGGCCGCCGGTGGTATCGGCCGGGCGTAGTCGCCGAGGACGAGTTCGAGCATCTGCCGCATGCCGCCGATCTTGGCCTTGGCGAGCCCGACGATACCCGCGCCAACGTGGCACTGCGCGCATTCGACGCCGGCGTGGGCGGATTCCTCGTGCGCCGCCACTTCGGGCGTCATGGTATGGCACTGACCGCAGAACTCCGGGGTCTCCATCCAGGTCAGGGCCTGCGTGCCGCTGAATGTAACTCCGGCGGCGACGACGGCGACGAAGCCGGCGAGCAGCAACGGCCGTCCACGGGCGATCCGAAGGATGCGTCGCGCGACGCGGGGAACACGTGGGATCCACCGGCGCCGCTTCGCCGAGGCGCTCGATTCGCCGCCTTCTCCGGCGGGGGTTCGAGATGGGGTTCGGCGAAGTCGCATCGCGCGGCGGCCCTATGGCGTCGTCGCGGCCAGACGCGTCTGGGCGGCCGCGGCCAGGTTCGAATTTGGCGCGAGCTCGACAACCGTCTGCCATTCCTTGCGGGCGGCCGCCGTATTGGGGGGCGCGTCGGTGACGTACAGGTACCCCAGGGAGTAATGAACCAGCGGGTCGCCGGGGGCCAGTGCAAGCGCGGCCAGCCAGAGGTCGCGGGCATCCTTGCGGTTTCCCAGGTTGAAGGAGGCCGTGCCAATGTCCGTTATCGCACGCACGTCCGTGCCGTCGATCGCGACCAGCCGGGTCAGCCAGTTGATCGCCTGCTGCCACTGTCCGGCGACGAAGTAGCTCTGGCCCAGCTCCCGGAGGGCGTCCTCGGCGCCGGGATCCTGCTCAGCGATCCGGCTCAACTCGGCGAGTCGTCGCTCATCGAGAGGGACTGGCACGACGGGCGCCTCGGCCGCTCTCGGCGCCGGTTCCTTCGCCGCGAACGGATCCAGCTTCGCCAAGAGCACGCCGCCAACGACCGCGGCCAGCACCAGCGATCCAAGCACGATCCAGCTCGTGAGCAGCTTGTCCAGGAGGTTTGCGCGGCTCCTCGGGGCCGTCGGCGCGGCTTGCTGTGCGACGAGCTTGAGCGCCTGGAGGCGCGCCCATTCGTGCAGCGCGGGCGGCACGTCGGCGGATTCGTAGAACTCGGCCAGTTCTTGCCGCCGCCTGTTGACCTCGGCCTCGGGGGCGTCTTCGCTCACGCCGAGCAACGAGGCGAGTTCGCGATCGATTGCCATCTTCGCGGCGCCCCCGAGTAGTCCCGATATCGACTTCTAGCCTCTTTGCGGCGGGGTGCGAAGGCCATCTGTCCGGGTGCATATCTTCGTCATAGTGCATGTATATCTCAGGTTATAGACGACAGTAACCTGGTGAACTGATCATGTCAGCTTGGATCTTAACCGCCGACTTTAGGGGGAATCGATTCAGGTGAGTGCGATCGCCACATGGCCCAATTTCTGTCGTCCAAATGGCCCTTTCTTAAGGGACGACGGATTCCATATGGTCTTCCAGCAATTCGTTTCATCGTCGATAGGGGAACTCCCTGATGCGAGAGCAGTCAGTCGTATGCGTTAAGCAGTCCGCAGGCCTCTGGTACGTGACAGCAGGGGGCCATGACGGACTCTACTGGCATGACAGCCAGGACGGAGCGGTCGAGGAAGCGATCCTCTGGGCCTGCCTCATGCGCCCGGCGCGCGTCGTGCTGATGGATGGTGGCCGGAAATCGACGATTGCCGAATACGGCGTTGCGGGGCAGGCGGCGCCGTCGGCAGCCGTGCAATTCGCCCCCGCAGGTGCCGCCGCGATCTAGCCGGCGGGATACCCTGGCCTCTGGCCTACGCGTCCAGCCATCCCATAGCACATCCCGATGGCTGCGTCGTGGCGACAGGGGTCACCGATCGGGCAGTGGGCAGGCGTTCGAGACGGTCACGATCATGACGGTGGGGCCAAGCTCAGCGGCCCCATTGAACGCCACTTGCAGAGCCGCGAAGACCGCTTCACTGGAACCAAGGATCTGCGTGTGCATGGAGCCCACCTCGCACTCGACCCCCGCCTGTTGGAGAGCGGAAATGGCGCGCTCGACTCCGGCACTGGTGTCCGCCTGGAGCGGATAGACTGCGACGCTCGCCTGGATCACGACGACTTCCTCCAGATCAAGATTCGTAGAGCCGGGTCGTTCCCGGACCGTTCTCCTTCCCGCTCGGCGTCCGAATAGGGAGGTTTCGATCCAGGGGCCAGATGAACCGCTTGCGCAGACCGAGAGGGCGGGAATCCGAACAACTCCTCAACGGCAGCAGGAGTGAAGAAGTGTGCGCCACTCCAGGGGGCCTGGCCTTCACCTGCGGCCGCCCGATAGAGGTCCGCCCACGAGCTTGCCGGGTCGAGAAATGCGACAACCAACCACCCTTCAGGCCGCGTCACGCGCAGCGCTTCCCGAACCACGGCCCGCGGCTCCTGAACAAACTCGAGCGTGGTGAAAACGACGGCCCCGGCAACACTCTCGTCTGCGACAGGCAGCGCTTCACCCAATGCCCGGCACCAATCGATCGCGGCTGCTCCGGCCAAGCGGCGGCCTTCGCTGAGCATCGCCCGCGACGGTTCGATGGCAATGACGCGGAAGCCCAGGGAAGCAAGGTGTCGTGCGACGTGGCCGGTGCCCGCGCCCACCTCCGCGATTCTGCCAGTAGATGGCGGCGGAAGGAGGCTATCGAGGGCGCCGAGTTCCAGTTGATCGATGAACGTGCCAATCGGCGTGGAGAACCACTCTTCGTAAGTTGCGGCGAGCGGCGCGAAGACATCTTGCGATCGGCGAGCCTTGCCATCGCCGTTGGCGACTGGGGGATCGTCACGGGCTTCTTCTACTTCGAGTTCCACCAGTCCAGTGTAACGGTCGCCGCGTCCCGGCCCGGGAGAATGGCGAGCGCGAAGGGTGGGAAGGCCTGATACTTGTTGCGCTTCGACAGGCGGCGTCGGCGTGACTGAGCTGGCGGGCCAGTCCGGACCTCTGGCCTTTCGCTGGAAGACCGGCCTCGGCGGGCGGCGGGCCGTATCAAGCAGACACCGGCTGACCGCTGGTTTCCAGCTCCGCGGGGAGGGATAGGTTGCGCGCACTAGACGGGGTACGGGTACTCGACTACACGGGCTTCATCGCCGGACCGTACTGTGGGCGGCTCCTGGCCGACCTGGGGGCAGACGTGATCAAGATCGAGCCGCCTGAAGGTGACCCGTCGCGACCCTACGGCCCGTTTCCCTCGGGCAAGCCGCATCCCGAAAAGAACGCTACTTACATTCACCTG
>JAKALX010000008.1 GCA_021823905.1 Chloroflexota bacterium
AGCCGCGCCGAAGCCTTGTCGGAACCGAAGCGGCTGCTTTTTCCTCCGGCGAGGATCAACCCGTCAATCGGTTCTCGTTCCCGTGTCACACGTTCCTCCCCCAGCTGTCATCATCGTACCGTCCCCAGACCGTGCGACAGCACGCCTCGATGTGCGCGGCATGTTGCTTTCGTCTCTCGCGGGACAAATTGCGACGGGAGACCACGATCGAGTGGTGGCTGATCGGCGCGGGCTACGGCCGGGGCGTCGCGGCGCCTGCCCAGGCGGGCTCGGCCGGAATCTCGGCGGTGACATGCGTGCCCTCGCCCGGCTTCGACCGAATGTGGCCGCGGCCACCAACCAGCCGCGCGCGCTCTTGCATGCCGAGCAGCCCGAGGCTTCCGGCGTTAACCAGCGCCGTCAAGGGCGGGACGACAAAGCCGACACCGTTGTCCACGACGCTCAGGCGCACGGCCTCTCGCTCGAACGAAAGCCGCAGCGCAACCCGCGTCGCGGACGAATGGTGCTCCGCGTTCCGCAGCGCCTCCTGGCCGATCCGGAAGAGCACGAGCTCGGCCCCGGGATCCAGGCGGCGCGGCTCGCCATGAACCTCGAAGCGCACGTTGATGCGCGTCCGCTCTCGCAACTCCGCAACCAGCCGCTTGAGCGCCGGAACGAAACCGAGATCTTCGAGAATGAGCGGCCGCAGGTCGCGGCTGAAGCGCCGCAGCTCGTCGGCCATCCCTTCGGCGGCGTGCCGGGCTTCCGCGATCGTGCGCATGACGGCTGCGCCGTCGTCGTTCTCGACCGCCTCGCTCGCCGCGTCGAGCCGCCGGCAGATGAGGATAGCCGACTGCACACTGACGTCGTGCAGCTCCTGCGCGATCCGCTGCCGCTCGTCCTCCTGCGCACGGACGATTTCCTGCGCATAGTGCTGGAACCCGTGGCGATCGGTGACGTCGCGCAGAAGAACCTGTACGAGGTCGCCCTGGTCACCGCCCGGCATCGCCGTGAAGATCGGTTGGAGCCAGAGCTCCGTACCGTCGGAGCGCCGAAGACTGAAGTCAACCGCCTCATCCTCCTCGCTTCGAAGATGGCGGCGGATCTCCTCGGCGCCGGCTCCCAGTTGCTCGACAATGTCCGCTCCGCGGCTGGCGAGGTCCACGCCCAGGCTCGCGGCGGCGGCGTTCGCCTCGCGAATCGTCCCCAAACGATCGACGACGAGGATCGCCTCGCCAGCGTTCTCGAACAGCGAGCGGTACTTCTTTTCGGAGAGCCCGCGCTCGCGCTCCGAACGTTCAGACGCCCGCCGCGCCACCGTCTCTTTGTCCACTCGAAAGGCGACCAGCGTGGAGAGGATCAGGATCATCGCGATCTGGAAGGTCTCGCCGAAACGCGCCATTCCATGGTGGTTCACGAAGATATCGGGCGCCGACAGGGCAGCGCTCCAGGCCGCCGTGGGCAGCGCGCCTTCGAGCCCAAAGTTGAAGCTCGCGTAGAGCACGGGGAACAGGTAGAGCGAGGCGGGTACGAAGTACGCGGCCCCGAGAACGCTTGGCTCCATGTATTCAAACACGATGTGAACAACGGTCACGATGGCGATGAGCGCCTGGACTTCCCAGAATCGGCGATCGTGCAGCCGCAGCGTGAGCCGCAGCCTCGGCGTGTCGCCAGGCCCCACCGGCGCCACGAGCGAAGCCGGCGCCGGGATCCCGAATGCCGGCCTGCCAGTTGCCATGATCGTCATGCCTCCCAGCCGCGCAGCCGCAACGCCCGGCCTTCTACATTGTGCTTGGAATCACCAACCAACCGCGAGCCGCCGCGTGAAGAATCGCTTCGGTTCTCGATCCCACATTCAACTTGGTGAAAACGTGGCTCAGGTGGCCTTCCACCGTCCGTTGGCTGAGGCTGAGGCGGTCGGCGATCTCCTTGTTCCGCAACCCAAGCGCCGCCATCCGCAGGATCTCCATCTCCCGATCGGTGAGCTTCTCTTCGTAATCGCCGCTCGACCGCGCATTTCCGTGGCCCCGCAGAAACTTCGAAGCGATCGCGGACTGGAGCACCACTTCGCCCCGCGCGATCGAATGGATCGCGCTCACGACTTCCTCGCCATGCGCGGTCTTGAGAAGGTAACCGGCGGCGCCGGCTTCCATCGCCGCAAAAACGTAGTCGTCGTCGTCGTACGCGCTGAGTACGAGGATCCGGGTTTCCGGCGCCTGCGTCTGAATCCGGCGGGCCACCTCGATCCCGGTGACCTTGGGCAACCGCAGGTCGAGCACCAGCACGTCCGGCTTCAACGCCGCCGCCAACTCCAGCGCCCGCTGGCCATCCTCGGCCTCGCCAACCACTTCGATACCTGAATCACTCGCGAGTATTTGGCGCGTGCCTTCGCGTACCACTGCGTGATCTTCGGCGATGAGCACTCGGATGAGGGCAGGCGACACGGCCATACCTCCTGGTCCATCTGATTCTACGACGGTTCCGCCTAGCAATAGACCAGCGGAGCTACGCGTATTGACGCACGTGATTTCACCTGCAAACAACACGCGTGTACACGGATGCCCCCTTCGCAGTGCACGGCGACGATCCTTGCGGGAGGCACGAGAGCATGAGCCAGATTCCGCCCGAAGGAACCACCACCGCGAAGGAAGGTTCGGCGCCCCTATCGCGGCGCCACCTGCTCGGCGGTCTGGGCGCCGCCGCGGCGCTCGCCGTCAGCGGCATGGGCATGTTTACCGCGACCCAGTCTTCCGGCGAGGCGCCGCTCGCGTCGGCCGCCGGCACGGGCAAAGCCGGCACCAAGCGCCAGTGGGCGATGGTCATCGACCTCAAGAAGTGCGAGGGCTGCGTCACCAACGGCAAGGCGCCGCAGTGCGTCGAAGCCTGCAACGCCGAGCACTTCGTCCCGCCGGGACAGCAATGGATCCAGGTCTTCGAAGTCGAGGACGGCGGGGGCCACAAGACGTTCTTCCCGCGCATATGCATGCAGTGCGAGAACGCACCCTGCACGAAGGTCTGTCCGGTGGGTGCAACCTACCACAACGACGAGGGCATCGTCCTCATCAACCAGGACAAGTGCATCGGCTGCCGGATGTGCATGGCGGCCTGCCCCTACGGTGTTCGCCGCTTCAACTGGGACAAGCCGCCGAACCCGCCCGGCGCCGCGCTCGCCAGCTACAGCCCCGAGTACCCCGTCCCCCACCGCCAGGGCACCGTCGAGAAGTGCATGCTCTGCGCCCACCGCGCGAAGGACGGCAAGCTTCCAGCCTGTGCCAGCGGCTGCCCGATGTTCGCGTTCTACTTTGGAGACCTGACCGAAGACCTCGCCACGAACGGCAAAGAGGTGGTCCAGCTCTCCCGCCTCATCTCCGAGAACAACGGCTACCGGATGAAGGAAGAGCTCGGCACACGGCCGCGCGTCTGGTACCTGCCCGGTCACGGCCAGGAGTACGGCCGTGGCATCGACGACATCCGAGCCCCACAGACTCCGCGCTCCTGGCAGGAACAGGGCACCACGCTTGACAGCGTCCACCAAATGGACGCCAAGGCCAGTGCCGGAGGGGAGGCGAAGAAATGAGCCACGAAGCCGAACTCCAGAAGCTCGAAGCCCGCGTGCTCGCGCCGCTGACCAACACCAGCCGCGCCTGGTGGGCCTGGGCAGTTGTCCTGCTCGCCCTCGTCGTCGCCGGGACGGCCGCCTATGCGGTGCAGCTCAAGGACGGCCTCGCGGTGACCGGCATGGGCGACACGGTCATCTGGGGCGTCTACATCTCCAACTTCGTCTTCTTCAGCGGAGTTGGCATGGCGGGAACGTTCATCTCCGGCATCCTGCGGATGACCGGAGCCGAATGGCGGCGGCCGCTGACGCGATTCTCTGAACTCACCACGGTCGCGGCGCTCGCGATGTGCGCGATCATGCCGGCCGTCGACATGGGCCGTCCCGACCGCCTCTGGCACCTGCTGCTCTACGGGCGCCTGGAATCGCCGCTGGTGTGGGACATCCTGGTCATTCCGACCTACCTGACGGCAAGCATCATCTACCTCTACCTGTTCCTCATCCCGGACGCGGCCCTGCTCCGTGACCGGCTTGGCGAAAACGCCTCCCGCGGAAGACGGCGCCTCTACACGGCCCTCTCCATGGGCTGGCAGGGCCTTCCCGAGCAGCGCAAGCGCCTCACACGCGCCGGCAACCTGATGATGGTCCTGATCATCCCGATCGCGGTCGCGACCCACTCGGTCGTCTCGTGGATCTTCGCCCTGACCTACCGTGCGGGCTGGGACAGCACCATCTTCGCGCCCTACTTCGTCGTCGGCGCCCTCTATTCGGGTACGGCGATGCTGATCACGATGATGTACATCTTCCGGCGGGCCTACCACCTGGAGGAATACCTCACAATCAAGCACTTCAAGTACCTGGCGACGTTGCTCGTGATCTTCGGCGTCGTCTACATGTACTTCACCTTCGCCGAGTACCTCACCGTCGGCTACAAGCTCGAAAGCTCGGACTCCGCCCTCCTGACGGAGCTGTTCTTCGGCCGCTACGCCGCGCTCGTCTGGATCGGCTTCGTCGGCGGACAGATTCTGCCGACCGTGATCGCGGCCATTCCGAAGACCCGGACCATGGAGATCCTCTTTGTCGTCTCGGTCCTGGCAAACATCGGCATGTGGATCAAGCGGTTCGTCATCGTCGTACCGTCGCTGAGTGACCCGCTCATGCCGTACGCCTGGGGTACCTACACCCCGAGCGTTGTCGAGATCCTGATAGCGGTCGGTTCGATGGCCGGGTTCGCACTCATCATCACCGTCTTCGCCAAGTTCTTCCCGATCATCTCCATCGAGGAGATGGCGGAAGGCTGGGAAGCAGCCGCCGCGCGCGAGCCGGAGCCCCAACCAGCACCGTCGGGCGTCCTCGTCCCGCAGCCCGGAGGAGGCAAATAATGCAGACGCTGCTTCGCCGATGCGCCCTCGCCGCCACCGTCCTCGCCGTTGCCGTCGGCGCCCTCTGGCTTGTCGCCGGAGCCACCCCCGCGCTCGCCGAGGACGGCCCAACCAAGATCACCATCAAGGTCACCGACAGCGGCTTCGAGCCGGCCAGCATCGACGTGCCTCTCAACGCGACCGTCGAGCTCACCTTCGTCTGGGACAGCCCCAACCACCCGCTCGACGAGCACATCATCGTCATCCCTGGCTACAAACTCGAGTCCGAAAAGATCGACGCGCAAAACAAGCAAACCGTCGTCAAGTTCGTCGCCACGAAGGCCGGCCCATTCCTCTTCAAGTGCGACTTTGAGTGCGACACGCACGACATCCTGCAGCACGGAAACATCAACGTGACAGCAGGGGGCGCCGGCGGCGCGGCCGGCGGGGGGAGCGCCGCACCCGCCCTCCAGGCGTCGAAGCTGGTCATTGATCCCATCAAGGGGATCGTGGTCAAGGGCAACACGGTGAACATCGCCGCCGCCCTGCAGGACAAGGATGGCAAGCCAATCGCCAAGGCCGAAGTCTTGTTCTTCGCCGACCGCACGTTCCTGGGGCGCCAGGGCGAGGTGCCGATCGCCGTGGCCAAGACCGACACGAATGGCCTGGCCTTCGCCACCTACCATCCGACCAATCCCGACGGCGGGAAGATCATCGCCCGCTTCGAAGGCGGCGGAGTTTATGACAAAACGGAAAACGCCTTCAACCTGGCCGGGAGCCCTCAGTTCCAGCCGATCCCGCAATCCGCGACCGACGACAGCCTTCGTGGGATGAAAAGCGTGGCGCCTTACGTGTTCGTCGCCGTCATTGGCGGTGTGTGGCTGGCCTTCGCCTTCATGCTCTACCAGGCCTGGGGGATCTCCCGCGTACGTCCTGCCGAGGGTAGCCGATAGCCATAGCCGCATTGACCACACGTCCATATCGACCCATCATTTAGTCGATAACAAACAGTAAACGAGGAGAACCCACATGAGGTGGAGAGGAACCATCTGGAGCCTTGGGGCAGCCATCGGGCTGGGGGCCGCGCTCATCGGCGCCGCCGCCTGCTCGGGCGGCGATGTCTCCCAGGGTGACTTCGACAAGGTGAAGCAGCAGCTGCAGGAACAGGAAACCCAGAACCAGCAGCTTCAACAGCAACTGGCGAACGCGCCCAAGGCTGGCGCGACGACGGCCGCGACCGGCTCCGCCACGCCTGCCGCCGCCAGCGGTGGGGTCACGTGGCTGCTCGGCGCCAAGAAGATGCCGCCAGTGACACCGCCGCCAACCCCGGCGCCCGGAACAACGCCGGCTCCGGCGAAGCCGAAGCCAACGCCGCCACCGTCGCTCTATGAATCGGTCCCGTACGCCGTCTACATGGAGACGCTGGCCACGACGCACCAGAGCGGCATGGATATTGCAGCCAGCGTCGCGTGCACGCCCAGCGGGCTCTTCGTGCGCGGCCAGCGCATCGTCTTCCGCTATGAGGTGATCGACACCTCGACGGGCAAGCGCATTACCGACAAGGACGGCGCCAAGCTCAAGATCGTGATGCCGAACGGCGACGAAGCGAATGGCAGCTTCAGCCAGCGTGGCGGCGGAAGCGCCCCCGACGCCCCCTTCATGTGGAGCTCCAACTGGGACATCCCGAAGGATTTCCCGCTCGGGGCTATCGACTTCAAGCTCGTGATCACGCCCGCGAATGGCAAGGCCTATACCTGGGCCCCACCAGCGCTCTCGAACAAGACCACGAACATGGACACGCGTCCCGTCGTGGTAGGCGACCTCCAGGGCCAGTAGGACCACGGCCCTCTCCCCCGACCGAAATCCGCGACCAACCGTGCGCGGATTTCGGTCGTTGGCCACCCCCGTCCGCTCAACGCTCGCGCGTCCTCGTCGTTGGCTGTTCCCGGCCACGGGCTAAGTATTTTCACGTGCAAACATCGCGCACGAATACGGATGCTCAGCTGTCATACAAGCTCCAGTATCTGTAGCAGCCGCAGGCGGGCTCCTGCCCGCGATCGCTGATAGCTCGCCCACATTGCGGAGGAGGCAGCAGGATGGCCACAACACAGAACCGGTTCCGGCTCCGACGGGCGGTGGGAGCAGTCGTGATCACCACGATCTGTAGCCTCGTGATCGCACTCCAGGGCTGCAGCAGCTCGTCGAAGGCGTCGACCGCGCCGGCTCAGGCGACGAACCCGCCATCGGGAGCAACCGTGGCCGGCATGACGAGCCCGACGGTCGCCCCGGCAGATCTGAAGCTCATGAAAGTGCAGCCCGACACCGGGCATTCGGGCGACCAGATCACTATCTCCGGCGATGGGCTCCCAGCAGGCAAGCAGGCGGAGCTCCTGTGGGCAACGTCCGAGGGCAAGTACGTCACCGAAGTCGCCCCCGCCGATGTGAAATACATCGACCGCTCGTTCCAGAAAAAGCGGATCTCGCTCGGGAAAGCACAGGTCGACGCCCAGGGCCGGCTCTCGGGAACGTTCACGATCCCGGATGACTACGGCGAGACACATGACATCTATGCCGTCGTCGACGGTGGCGACGTCGCCCGCGGCGGCTTCCGGATCATGCGCGAAGTCACCTTCACACCCACCTCCGGCCCAGTCGGAACCCCCATAAACATCAAAGTCACCGGCATGGGCGTCCAGTCATTCGAGAGCACGATGGCCACGCTCTACGACCACCACTACATGGGCATGGTCACGGCCGTGAAGACTCGGGGGACGGCCACGTACCAGATCCGGGCGGCCGGGCCCGTGGGTCCGCACATCGTAGAGGTGATTGGCGCCGCGACCGCCGTGCCCTACCTCAACAACTGGCAGTCGCCTACGAAGAACATCCCCTGGGAGTTCCGGATCAACTTCATGGTCACGGAAGACAAGGGAGCTCCGCCGAACACGATCGACTGGCCGGAAGCCAGCGCCGTCGCCCAGCTTGCGCCGGACGCCCCTCGCACCGGCCGCCTGACTCCCGACGCTGGAGTCAAGCAGGGGACCATGCAGCCGGCCAACGGACCGATCCTGGCCCATTCCACCCTCAGCGTGAGCGGCCTCGCGCCGAACACGGACATGACCCTCACGTGGGTCACCGCCGCGGGCAGCGACGTAAACGGCTGGGGCGCCGCCGACGTGCCGCTCACAAAGGCGAAGACCGCGGCCGACGGTTCGTTGAAGGTCGACATCGAGATCCCGGACGGCCTCGGCGGCTGGCACGTCGTGAAGGTGCTCCAGGGAGACAAGAAAGTCGCCGACGCCGTCTATCGAATCGACCGCAGCTTCGTCGCCGTCGCTCCCAAGCAGGTGAAGCAGGGCGAGCCGTTCGAAGTCCAGGTCAAGGGCTTCGGTTGGACCCAGGTCGACAATGGGGTCGCCGTGACGTACGACAACTCGTACTTCGGCTTTGCCTGCGGCTTCGGCACGGGGGGCGACATCACCCTCAAGCTGATGGCGGCGGGCGCCCCCGGAACCCACCTGATCGACCTGTACCCCATGATTTACCAGGGCGCACGCGGACTGCAGGGGACGGCCAAGCCACCATGGATCTACCAGATGCCGTTCCTCACCGCGCTGAAGGATTTCCCGGCCCTCGACCTGGGATATAACCTCCCCATCTTCCGGCTTGCCGTCGAGGTCGTGCCGTGACGAACCCCGTCCGTCGGGCTCGCCCCGAGACCGCCTAGGCGAGCCAACACCGGGCCACATCATCGGAATCCAGAAGGAGAGGACACCAGTGCTCACAGACAACAGGTTTTCCGGGGTCCGAGCGCACATTGCGGGGGTAGCGGTCATCGCCGCCCTCGGCCTGGCGGTGGTCCTGCAGGGCTGTAGCGGGTCGTCGAAAGAGGCGAACTCCACGCAGCCTGCGGCGACGGCAAGCGCCAGCAGCGCCACGCCGATCGCTTCCGCCACCGCGGCGGCGACAACCGCGCCCGCCAAGACTCTGAAGCTCCTGAAGGCTACGCCCGACAACGGCTCGAGCGGCACGCCGTTTACCATCACCGGCGAAGGACTGCCCGCCGACAAGGATGCCGAGATCTTCTGGTCGGGCGTGGACGGTAGCTGGGACACCACCGCAAGCCCTGAGAACATTCAGTTCAACAAACGCGTGTTCCAGAACAGGCGCATTTCACTCGGCAAAGCGCATATCGACGCCGGCGGCAAGATCAGCGCCCCGGTGGTCGCGCCCGACGATTTCGGAGAGGTTCACGATATCTTCGTCGCAGTTGCCGGCGAAGACGCCGGCAGAACCGGGTTCCGCATCATGCGCAAGGTGACCATCAGCCCCGAATCGGGACCGATCGGAACTCCCATTAACATCACGATTACCGGCCTTGGCTGGAGCCAGTACACCAACACAATCTCCGTCCGCTACGACAACATGCCCGTCGGAATCATCAGCGCGGTTACAACGCATGGCACGGCCACCGGCGTGATCCGCGCCGCCGGCACGTCCGGAAAGCACGTCATCGACATCGATCACGGTGCGCGGTCTGTGCCGTTCTTGAACAACCAGCAGTCTGGCACAGCGAATATTCCCGACTGGCGGCTTGTGTTCACCATGACGGACGACAAGACCGTTCCGCCCAGCGTTACCGACTGGCCCGACGTGAGCCGTGTTGCGAACGTTTCGACGGCTGCTCCCACGTCTGCCAGTGGAAAGCCACCCGTTGGCAACGCGAAGGCCTCCCTCACGCCGAACACGGGGCCTGTCCTCTCGTCCACCGTATTCACTGCCAGCGGCCTCACTCCGAACACGCCATTCGAACTGTTCTTCGTCACGGCGAGAGGTAACCGAGCGAACCCGAGCGGCTGGGGCCTGACCGACACATCGATGGGGAAGGCGACCTCGGCTGCCGACGGTTCGCTGACGATGAACCTCCAAATCCCCGATGACCTCGGCGGCTGGCATGTGATGAAGCTCGTCGGCGGCAACGCCGTTGTTGCCGAGGTTCCGTACTTCGTTGAACGAAGCATGGTTGGAGCCGGTGTCACACCTCAGAAAGTGAAGGCCGGCGATACGTTCACCATCCATCTCAAGGGCGTAGGCTGGACGGAGCTCGACAACGGCACCGCCATCACATACGACAACGCGTACATTGGATTCGCCTGTGGCTTCAACAGCAATGGCGACGTGACTGTGAACCTGGTCGCTACCGGCGCGCCCGGGATCCACCTGATCGACCTCTACCCGATGATCTACCAGGGCCATGGCGAGTCGCCATGGGGCTACCAGCAGCCACTGCTCGCGTTCAAAGAGGATGCCCCTGGGCTCGGCCTTGGGTATCGGCTGCCCGCATTCCGCCTGGCGATCCAGGTCGAATAACGGGCGAACGTTCGATCACCCTGGCCGCCACTGTCCGGAGGGGTGATCAGGACATGAGGAGTGGTGCGATGGCGTTCGACATGAGAGTTCGCGGGTCGCAGTTGCGCACGGGGCTTTGGCTTTCGGTGGTCCTCCTCGTGGCGGCATCTGGAGCCTGCGGTGGCGGCGCCGCCAGCGACACCACGCCCGGCCCGCAGACAGCCACGCCCCCGCCGAGCGGGGCGCCGGGCACCATCACGATTGATTCCCGTAGTCCGATTGTTGGGCAACTGGGAAAGGTTCTTGTCGTTTTCGCAACACCCAAGAATGGCGCCATCCCGATATCGAGGGGCTGCGCCCGGATTACGTCCGACCGCTTCGACGTCCCGCCAACCATCATGACCGAGATCGGTACCAGCCAGGACGCCTGTGGAACGACTGCCGCGACCGCCTTCCCAAAGGGGACCTACACGCTCGCGGCGGGAATCTACGGCCCGCCGTACAGCAGCCCCGAAAAAGAATCCAGCCTCACGGTCGACCACTCCGGGGACGGCGCCGTCCACGTGAGTCTGGACGGGGCGTCTCTTTCTCGCTAGGCAACTGACAGCCCGGTCTGCAACTCGGCTACAAGCTGCCGCCTTCCGCCTCGGCATCGAGGTGACCAACCAGGGGTTCCCTGTCGCCGTCCCGGGGGCGGGGCGGCAACGGCCCGGCCGACCGGCATCCGCACTCGCTGGCAGCGGATACCGGCCGGCCTATTTTCTCGATACCGGGGTCCACAGCGACCGCCTCGCGGCGTATCATCGGCCGCCAGGCCACGCACGGGAGGACCACCGATGAAAGCAGCCATTTTCCACGGACCGCATCAGCCACTGACCAGCGAACAGGTCGATGTCGACGAGCCCATGGCGCACGAGGTGCTCGTACGCACAGTAGCCACCGGCGTCTGCCACAGCGACCTTCATTTCGTCGACGGGCTCTACCCGTTGCCGGCGCCCGCCATCCTCGGTCACGAACCCGCCGGGATCGTCGAAGCTGTTGGCGACCAGGTGACCTACGTCAAGCCGGGCGACCACGTCATCTGCTGCCTTTCCGTGTTCTGCGGGCACTGTGAGATGTGCACGAGCGGGCGGCCGAACCTTTGCCGCAACCCCGAGCTGCGCCGCGCGCCCGGTCAGAAGCCGAAGCTTTCGTGGAACGGCACGCCGGTCGGCCAGTTCGCAAACCTGGGCAGCTACGCCGAGAAGATGCTCGTCCACGAGCACGCGGTGGTGAAAGTGCGCGAGGACGTTGCCCTCGACAAGCTTGCGCTTATTGGCTGCGGTGTCACCACCGGCGTCGGCGCCGTTCTCAACACCGCCCGGATCGAGGCCGGATCGAGCGTGGCCGTCTTCGGCTGCGGCGGGGTCGGGCTCAGCGCCATCCAGGGCGCACGCATCGGCGGCGCGCGCATGATCATCGCGGTCGACACCGTGGAATCGAAACTCGCGATGGCGAAGGAGCTCGGGGCGACACACGTCGTCGACGCCTCCTCGCACGATCCCGTGCAGGCGATCCGCGACCTCACCGGCGGGGGCGTCGAATACTCGTTCGAAGCGATCGGCCTGAAGCGCGCGGCCGAGCAGGCCTACGAGTCGCTCGCCATCGGCGGCACGGCAACGATCATCGGCATGATCCCGGTGGGCCAGAAGATCGAGCTCGACGGGCCCTCGTTCCTCCAGGAAAAGCGCATCCAGGGTAGCTCGATGGGTTCGAACCGCTTCCGCAAGGACATGCCGCGCTACATCGACTTCTACCTCCAGGGCCGCCTCAAGCTCGACGAGATGATCACGCGCCGGGGCCGGCTGGAGGACGTGAACGAGGCGTTCCGCGCGATGAAGGCCGGTGAGGTCGCCAGGACTGTCCTGACGTTCGACTAGCGGACCGATACAATTCAGCTTCATCGAAGCAACCGGAGCCACCGGGAAGGGGATCGCATGCTCGAAGGGGTACGCGTTGTCGAACTGAGCACCGAGGTTGGGGGCGCCTTCGCCGGCCGCCTGCTCGCCGCATACGGCGCCGACGTCGTGGTTGTGGAGCCGCCCGGAGGCCATCCAATTCGCAAGCTGCCGCCCCGCGCCGGCGAGACCCCGGACGAGAGCATCCTCTTCGCCTACCTCGGCGCCGCGAAGCGAAGCGCGGTCCTCGACCTCGACAACCTGGCTGACCGCGACACCGTTCTCGGGCTGATCTCGTGTGCTGACGCCGTCATCGAGTCGCACGCGCCCGGTGTGCTCGCTTCGAAAGGCATCGACCCGGCCCGGCTGGTGCGCGACAACCCGCGGCTCGTCGTCTGCTCGATCACCCCGTTCGGCCAGTCGGGGCCGCGCGCCAACTGGCGGATGACGGCCCTCACCGCCGCCGCGGCGGGGGGCCAGATGGCCGTCTGCGGCGACGACGACATGCCTCCCCTGAAGACCGCGGGCCACCAGGCGTACTACCAGGCCGGACTGCACGGCTTCTCAGCCACGCTCGCGGCTCTGTACGCCGCGAAGGAATCTGGAATCGGCGACTGGCTCGACATCTCTGTGCAGGAAGTGCAGGCCTCGACGCTCGAGGGCATCGGCCCCGGCGCCCTGAACGACGGCAGCGAAGCGGGCCGCACCGCTGGCAACCGCCCCTTCGCCCAGTGGGGCATCCACGCATGCAAGGACGGCTTCATCGGCGTCGCTGCGATGCCGAGGCAGTCCTACGCGGTGTACGACTGCATCGGCCACTCCGAACTGAAGGACGACCCGGCGTTCGCGTCGGGCTGGTCGCCCGATCCGAACGAGCTCCTCGGCGTGCTCATCCCCGAGTGGACCGCCCAGCGCACGGCCGCGGAGATCTTCGAGCACGCCGCCCGATTTCGCGCTCCTTTCGCGATGATCCCCGGGCCCCGCGAGCTGCTCGAATGGCCCGGCCGGAAGGATGCCGGCTTCTGGCAGGAGGTCGAGCACCCGGTGCTCGGCAAGCATCCGCTGCCCTCCGGGCCGATCCAGTTCGCCGACGGCTCACGCGGCGTCGCCCGCCGCGCACCCTTGCTCGGCGAGCACACGGCCGAAGCTCGAAGCGAAGCGCGGAATGCTCCGCCAACGCCAGCCCCTACCGTTCCCGGTAACGCACGGCCGGCGCTGGACGGGATTCGTGTCGTCGACATGACCGCCGTCTGGGCCGGCCCCTACGGCACGCGCTTCCTTGCCGACCTCGGCGCCGAAGTCATCAAGGTCGAGGGCCCATCGTTCGCCGATCCGGTTCGCACCATGACCGGCGCACGCTCGTCGCCCGAAATCAACCAGAGCCACTACTTCAACGAGTACAACCGCAACAAGGAAGGTCTCAGCCTCGACATCAAGACGCCGGAGGGGATGGACGCCCTCAAGCGGCTCATCGTCAGCGCCGACGTCTTCATCGAGAACTGGAGCAGCGGCGTCGCCGAGCGCATCGGGCTGGGCTTTGAAGCCGTGAAGGCGATGAATCCACGGATCGTCTACGTTTCGATGCCCGGATTCGGCCACCGCGGGCCCGATGCCGACCGGATCGGCTTCGGACCAACAATCGAGCAAATGGGCGGGCTCGTGGCGCTCCAGGGTTACGAAGGCGGCCCCCCGCACCGCAGCGGGATCTCGTACGGCGACCCGGTCTCCGGCACCGTCGCCGCGGGGGCAGTCGCCATGCTCCTCCTGAGCCGCGAGCACACCGGCCAGGCGGCATACGCCGTCATCCCCCAGCGCGACGCCATCTGCTCGCTCATTGGCGAATACGTCCTCGCCGAGGCGCTCGGACACCCCCTGCCTCTGCGGATCGGCAGCCATGACCCCGAGTGGGCGCCCCACAACGTCTACCGCACTCGCGACAGCGCTCCGCGCATATCCCGCGTCGCGCCAACCCGGCCGCCGATCGAATTCGTCGATACGTGGCTGGCGATCGCTGTTGACTCCGAGAACGCCTGGGAGAGCCTCAAACGCCTGATCGGCGATCCGCGACTCAACGATCCGTCGTTCGCGACGATGGCGAGCCGCCACACGAACCAGGGCCGGCTGGACGCAATCATCAGCGAATGGGCCGCACCGCAAGAGGCTTCCGAGGTGGCCGCAAGGCTACAGGCCGCCGGCGTGGCTGCTGCTCCCGTCCTCACGCCGCTGATGATCGCCAGCGACGAGCATCTCAACGCCCGCGGCTTCTTCTTCCCCTACTTTCATGCCGACGTTGGCGAGTGCCGCGCAACCCGACCGGCCTGGCAATGGCTGCGAAGGCCTTCGCGGCCGTTGCGCGCGGCGCCGCGCTTTGGCGAGCACACGCGCGAGGTGCTCAAGCGCGTCGCGCGCTACAGCGACGCTGAGCTGGATGCGTTCGCGGCGAAGAACGTCATCACCGCCGACCTGATCGCCGGGGCCGCGGGGTAGCTGCGGACGATCGAGCGGTCGCGTATAGTCTGGCTTTCGCCCACCGGGAGGTTCCAGCATGTCCGCCACCGATTTCATGGCCCAAACGCTCGAGTTCGTCCATCGCGGCTTCCTGGGCGCCGGGGACGGTCTGTCGGAAGAGCAGTTGCATTTCGTGCCGGAGGGTCAGTCCCATTCCATAGCCTGGTGCATGTGGCACGGGGCGCGCATCGAGGATCTCTTCTTCCAGCAGATCTTCCAGGGAAAACCGAGCGAATGGGAGACCGGCGGCTGGGCAGCGAAGACTGGTCTCCCCGAAAAGGGATTCGGGACCGGACAGCCGGTCGATGAGGCGAAGCGGGTGCGGATCGCTTCGCGCGACGCGTTCCGGGATTACCAGTCGCGAGTCGCCGAGCTGGCCACCACCTACCTGTCGAGCCTCACCGACGCGGATTTGCAGCGCGAGGTGAAGCTCGGAGAGCGCACGGAAACGCTCGGCCAGTCCATAAACCTCCACCTGGTCATCCACCTGAACGGCCATCGCGGGGAGATCAACCTGCTGCGGGGGATGATGGGATTCGAGCCGGTGCTCCTCAATCAAGGCGGCTGACGCCAGCTCAGATCTGCCGGTATGCCCTGTGGCGCATGACGATGCTCTGGAGAATGCCCAGGCCGATGAACAGCGTCACCATCGAGCTGCCGCCCTGGCTGACGAACGGCAGCGGGATGCCGGTGACAGGGAAGAGGCTCACGTTCACCGCCACGTTGATGAACGTCTGCATCAGGATGAGCACGACGATGCCGACCGCCACCAGCTGCCCTGCCGTATCGCCAGCGATCTGCGCCGCCCGTATCCCTCGAAACAGCAGGATGCCGAAGAGGGTAAACAGCCCCATCGCGCCGACGAACCCGAGCTCCTCGCCCAGCACGCTGAAGATGAAGTCCTTCGTCGGCACCTTGAGGTAGCCGCGCTGCGTTTGTTGTCCGTTCGTCAGTCCGGTTCCCAGCAGCTGGCCCGAGCCGATCGCGATCTTCGCCTGGATGACATTGTAGCTGTCGCCCAGGGGGTCCTTTTCGGGATCGACCAGGATCGCAACGCGCGTGACCTGGTAGTCGGCGATGAAGAAGGTCCAGAGAAACGGCATCGCGGCCACGAAGAGCGCACCCATCACCAGCAGATGCCCCCGGTTCACGCCCGCAACGATGACGACGCCGACCCAGATCGACGCAATAACAACGCTCGTGCCAAGGTCCGGCTCAACGAACACGAGCCCGGCCGTCGGCGCCACGATGGCAAGAGAGAGGAGCAGGGCGCGGAGATCCCGGGCGTCGCCGCCATGCTCGCTGAAGAAGCGCGCCAGCGCCAGGATCGTCGCCAGCTTGGCGAACTCCGACGGTTGTACCTGGACGGGACCGACGTTGAACCAGCGCGTCGAGCCGAAGGCGCTGTGGCCGAAGACCAGGATGACCACGAGCGACACCAGTCCCAGGGCGTACAGAACCCACGCGTAGTGCGTCAGGTAGTGGTAGTCAAGCTTCGAAACGAGCAGCATGGCGGCGATGCCCGCCGAAGCGAACACCACCTGCTTGGCCACCGGATTCGAGAAGCTGGCGACCGGCCCAACGTAGCTACGAGAAGAGCCGCTGTAGATCAGCAGCAAGCCGACGACCACCAGGGCGAGCGCCGGCAGAAACAGCGCGTAGTCGAACCGGTCCCAGCCACGGAAAACGCTGCGTTGGCGGCCGTAGCTGAGCGTGCTCAATGCTTCACGTTCTTCATGAAGTAGTCGAATATCTTGCTCGCAATCGGCGCTGCCTTCTCACCACCGATGCCCAGGTCGTAGTACACGGTCACGACAACCTCGGGGTCGTTGAACGGCGCGAACCCGGTGAACCAGGCGTGCTGCAACGTCTTCCCCGTCTTCGGGTCCGTGAACTCGGCCGTCCCGGTTTTGCCGGCGATGTCGACATTCGAGCGAAAGGCGTTGTGGCCGGCGCCGAGGGCCAGGTCGACGGATTGGTGCATACCCTCGCGGATCTCGGCGAGGTGTTCCGCCGAGACGCCCACGTCTTTGGACTGCGTCTGGATCGTCCGCACGACATGCCCGTCCGGGGCAACGACGGCATTGGCCACGTGCGGCGTGAGCAGCTTGCCTCCATTCGCCACTGCCGCCGTCATGCGTGCCACCTGGATCGGCGTGGCCGTCACGTCGCCCTGGCCGATGCCCATGAAGCAGGTGTCGGAGTAATACCAGTCGGCATCTTCGGGGCGGAACCCGGGGCCGGTGTGCGTTCGCTTCTTCCACGCGGGGTCCGGGATGAGCCCGTCGAACTCGCCGTCGAGGTCGATACCTGTCGCCGAGCCAAAGCCGTACTTTCGCGCCCAGTTGCCCAGGATTACCGCGCCGGTTCCGAAGTCGGAGCTGAGCCCAGGGCGCCCGTAGCCGAGGAGGCCGCACGAAGCCATGTAGAAGAAGATGTTGGAGGAGTAGGCGATCCCCTTGTAGATGTTGATGCCGGGCCCCTGCGCGCGCCAGTCGACGAGTGGGTAGATCACCCCGTTCTCGCCCTTGATTTCGAGCACCGCGGAGGGGATGTCCACGCTCGTCGACGGCGTTATGTTCCCGGTCTCGAGCGCGGCGGAGGCCGTCACGAGCTTGAACGTGGAGCCCGGCGCCGCCGGTGCGAGCGCGTGGTTGAGGAACGGGTCGCGAACGTGGTCGTTGGCCAGCGCCTGGTACTCAGCCTGGTGGTTGGCGGGGTCCGCCGTGATGGCTGGATCGTAGCCCGGCACCGAGACGATGGCGTATACCTCGCCGGTTTTCGGGCTCATGACAACCGCGGCCGCGGTCTTAGCGTGCCATGTCGCGTCGTCGAGCGAGCCCGAGAGCAGCTCGTAAACGTAGTCCTGCAAGCCCTTGTCGATCGCCAGTTGGAGGCTGTTCCCCGAGACGGGGGCCTGCGTTTTCAGCGAACTGATGAGGTGCCCCGCGGCGTCCTGCTCACTCGCGTCGAAGCCGGGTTGGCCGCGCAAGTCCTGCTCGTAGATCGACTCAAGGCCGGTGATTCCGACCGGCTCGTTCAGGTCGTAGCCCGCCTTCGCGTACTTCGCGCGTGTCTCCTGCCGCTGCGCGCCAATGTAGCCAAGGATATGGGCGAATGCGTCGCCGCCGAGGTACTCGCGGCCAGGCGTCACGTTGAGCTTTACGCCGGGCATGTCCGTCGTCGCTTCATCCAGCGTGAGCGCCTCTTGCTCGGTCAGTGGCTCCTTGAGCTTGATCTCGAGGCCGGCCTGGTTCGCCTTTTCCGCGTCCTTCACCTTCACCTGGATCTCGACTGCCGGCACGCCGAGCAGATCTTCGAGCTTCTGGTAGATCTTGAACCGCACCGCGCTGTCATCCGGGAGCAGCTCCGGCGTGATCGAGGCCGAATAGACGGGCTTGTTCGCGACCAGCGGCACGCCGTTGCGGTCTGCGATCAGCCCGCGCGGCGGCAGGATATTCTGCTCCACGATGTGGTTCTCGCGAGAGCGGCGCGCGTAGTCGGCGCCGTTCAGGATCTGCATATAGACCAGCCGCAATCCGAGCACACCGAAGAGGACAACCACCAGGACGCGGAGGAACACCAGATTCCCGTGCGGGCGGTTGCGGCTCTGTCCAGCCGGGCTGCGGTAGCCTTCGTCGAGGAGACTCATGCGTTCAGTAGTGGCTTCCTTGCAGCGACAGCCGCTGGCCTCCCCATCCTATGAAACGCAGGGGGACATAGGCGACGGTAAGTAAGGCAAGGTCGAGGAAAGCGCCGGGAATAAGCACGTCGAGAACCAGCGCGCCGAACGACGGGTCGGCTCCCTGCGCGATCGCGCCGAACGCAAGCACGCCCCTCAGCCAGAAACCAGCCACCACCAGCGCGATCGCCGCACGGGGGTACTCCCACAACGGCACCCGCCAGTCTTCCAGCGCGGCCGCGAACGGCAGCAGTGGCAGGTACGCGATAACCAGCAAGCCAGGCGCACGGTCCGACGCGAACCCTTGAAACAGCGCCAGCGCCGGCAGGCCCGCCATCACCGAACCGGGCCCGGCGAACAGCGCCAGCAGCAACAGAAGCAGCAGGCCCAGTTCCGGCACGGCGCCCCTGATCGTGAAGAGCGGGGCCACGGTCACCTGCGCCAGGGCAACGATCACCAGCAGCGCCGTCACCCCCACGCCTTTCATGGCCCCGTCGCGCCAATCCGTTGGGGCGTAAAGCTCGTCAGCACGAGCACGGTGCTCACCGTGGAGACCCGCACCAGCGGCTCCACCTTCACCTTCCGGAAGAGATCCTGCGGCGTTCCCGAAACCTCGCTGACCCGGCCGATCGTGTAGTTCGGCGGATAGTTGCCGCCGAGGCCGGAGGTGACCACAGTGTCGCCAACCTTCGCGTCGGCCTGGGAGAGGTCGAACGTAAGCGTGCGACCCGGGTTTCCCTGGACGATGCCGAGCGCCTTCGACTCCAGGATCTGGGCGTTCACCTTGCTCTTGGTGTCGGTGATCAGCCGGACGAAGGCGGTGTTCGGGTTGACGGTGATGACCGTGCCGACAAGGCTCCCCTGGGCCGAGAGCACCACCATTCCGGTCTTGAGCCCCGCGTTCGCTCCCTTGTCGATGCTCACCGTCTCCGTGAATGGCGAGCTATCCCGGCCAACCACGCTGGCCGCCACGTGGGTCTCGGCGCCGCCGCTCTGCGCAATCTTGAGGGCCTGCCTGAGGTCGTTCACCTGCTCGGCGTCCTGCTGCAGGCTCGTGATCTTGTTGCGAAGATCCTCGTTTTCGACGCGCAGCTTTGCATTCTCGTTCTGCAGGTCGTTGAGATTGCCAATGTTCGCCAGCGAGGAAGCCACCGGTTCGAAGACCGTTGTGAGCACATTCTCGAACGGCGCGGCGGCCTGGAGGAACAGCCCCTGAAACGGCGACATGAGACCGACCTGGCTCATGACGGCGAACACGAAGGCCAGGGCGATCATCCCCCCAACCCACCACGTATACCGCGAGAACATCACCATGGGTGCATCCGGGCCCGCAGCCCGATGCTACCGCCCATTCCGGCGCGAGGCCAACTGCGACTGAACCTTCTGCAGAAGAATTGATTCCTCCAACACCTCGCCCGCACCACGCACGACGCACAGCAGCGGGTCTTCAGCGACGTAAACGGGGAACCGCGTCTCCTGGCTCAGCCGGCGGTCGAGCCCTCGCAACAACGCGCCGCCTCCCGCGAGCGCGATGCCGTGCGCCATCAGATCGCTCACCAGCTCCGGCGGCGTCACCTCGATCGACGAGC
Organism: Chloroflexota bacterium; assembly: GCA_021823905.1. Taxonomy (GTDB): domain Bacteria; phylum Chloroflexota; class Dehalococcoidia; order Tepidiformales; family Tepidiformaceae; genus JAKALX01. The sequence goes on from JAKALX010000008.1 coordinate 19,962, forward strand.
GCACCGCCTCCACGATCGCGCTGATCGACCCGGCCAGCGCGTCACGGATTTCCACCGTGCTGACTTCGACGGACTTCGGCAGCCCCGTGGCCAGGTCGCGGCCACGCATGTCGATGGTCTCCTCGGGATCGAGCGGCGCGGCCGAACCCGCCGTCTTCTTGATTTCCTCAGCGGTGCGCTCACCGATGAGGAGGTTATGGACCTGGCGGGCATAGGCCATGATGTCCTGGTCCATCTCGTCGCCCGCCACGCGGATCGACGTTGAGACCACCATGCCGCCAAGTGAGATGACGGCCACCTCCGTCGTGCCGCCACCGATGTCCACAATCATGCAGCCAGCTGCTTCCATGACCGGCAGCCCGGCGCCAATCGCCGCGGCCATCGGCTCCTCGATCAGGAAACAACTCCTGGCGCCGGCGTTGAGCGCCGCGTCGTGGACCGCCCGTTTCTCGACCTCGGTGACACCGCTGGGAATACCCACCACCACCCGCGGTTGGGCCAGGAATGATCGGTCATGCACGGCCCGGATGAAGTAGCTGAGCATCTTCTCGGTGACTTCGAAGTCCGAGATGACGCCGTCGCGGAGGGGGCGGACGGCGACGATGTTCGCCGGCGTCCGGCCCACCATGCGCTTGGCTTCGCCGCCGATCGCCAGGATCTTCTTGGTCACGCGATCGATCGCGACGACGGAAGGCTCGTCGATGACGATGCCGCGGCCCCTCACCATGACCAGGGTGTTCGCAGTCCCCAGGTCAATCGCGATGTCGTGCGAAAGGAACCCGAAGAGACTGGTAAGAGGATGAAAGATGCCCACGAGCTGGCACGACCTGGCCCAAAAATCGGGCGCACGCGACCGCGGTCACGCATCGAGCCTATTGTACGGTCGCGCTGGTCTGTATGCGAGGATCTGGTGTTTCACGCTTCGAGAAAGCGCTCGACCTCTTTCTTATCGGTTAATCAGGAGCTTCCCTCCTGTTCCTCCAGTACCGCCGGCCCCAACTTCACCAGCCGGGTGAACTGCGCCTCGTCGATGGTTCGCACCCCCAACTGCTGCGCCTTCGCGAGCTTCGAACCCGTCTCGGTCCCGGTTCCGACCACCAGCAGCGTGGTTGACTTGCCTACCGAGCCGCCAACCTTTCCGCCCAGCTCGCGGATCAGCTCCTCCGCCTCGGGCCGTGACATGCTCTCCAGCTTCCCGGTCACAACGATCGTCAGGCCCGCGAGCAAGCCGCTCCCCGGCGCGCTTCGCGCCTCGACGGGGTTCACGCCGGCCGCGACCAGCCGGCCGATGATCTCCTGGTTCTGCGGCCGCGCCGCCCAGTCGACGATGCTCTGCGACACCACCGGCCCAATACCCTCAATCGTCTGCAACTCGTCCACGGTCGCGCGAGCGAGCGCTGGCAGGCTGCCGAAGTGTGCCGCCAGCAAGCGGGCCGTTTCGAATCCGACGTGGCGGATGCCAAGCGCGAAGATCACGTTCGTGAGCGGCCGGCTCTTGCTCTTTTCGATGCCTGCGAGGAGGTTCTCCGCGGTCTTGCTCAGGCGGCCGTCCTTCGTCCGGAATTCGTCGCTCGCCCCCAGGCGCTCCGCCGAGAGGTCGTACACCTCGGCGAGGTTGGCCACGAGGCCCCGGTCGAAGAGGATCGCCGCCATCCGCTCGCCCAGCCCTTCGATGTCCATCGCCCCGCGGCTGGCGAAGTGCTCGAGCAGACGAATCTGCTGCGCCGGGCAGGCGAGGTTCGGACAGTAGACCGCCGCCTCC
>JAKALX010000321.1 GCA_021823905.1 Chloroflexota bacterium
GCTACGACCTCGCGCAAGCGGTTGCGCAGCTCATCGACAACCCGTCGCTCAGGGATTCGCTGGGGTCCGCGGCACGCGAATGGGTTGGGCGCTACCACGGTGTGGACGAGGTCGTGCGGCGCGTGGAAGCGGTGTCGCTGCGGGCGATCGCAGCGGGGCGGCCAACGCGTCAGCCCGTGCTCGCGTCCAAGTAACTCAGGCAAACAGCACGTACTGCTTGAGGAAGCGTTCGACCGCGGTGTAGAACGACTCGATCGTCTCGGCCTTGCGCCAGCCATGGCCCTCACCTGCGTAGACGTGGTATTCGTGCGGGACGCCGCGGGCTCTCAGCGAGGCGACGATCGAATCGCTTTGCTCGCGCGGGACGACGCGATCGATTTCGCCCTGGAAGACGGCGATCGGATCGACGATCTTCGAAGCGTGGAAGATCGGCGAGCGCTCGCGATAACGGGCGGCTGTCTCGGGAAGCGGCCCGATGATGGTGTCGAGGTAGCGCTGCTCGAACTTGTGCGTGTCACTGGCGAGGGTGAACTGGTTGGCGACGCCGAACATGCACACCCCTGCTTTGTAGAAGCCGGGGATCTCGACGAGCGACTGGAGGACCGTGAAGCCGCCCGCGCTACCACCCATGATCACCAGGCGGGCTGGATCGGCAAGGCCGCGCTCGGCGAGCGACTGCGCGCCGAACTTCGAATCCTGGACGTCATAGATCCCCCAGCTCTCTCGCAGTTTGAGCATGTACTCGCGACCGTAGCCGGTGCTGCCGCGGTAGTTCGGGAAGAGGACGGCGTAGCCGCGGGTGGCGAAGAACTGGGCGTTGGCGGCCCAGGCGGCGCTGACCTGGCTCGTGGGCCCGCCGTGAACCAGGACGATCAGTGGCGGCGCGCCGGCGCCCTCGAAGCGGTCGCTCGCGGGCGGATAGTAGAGACCGTGCGCCTGTTCGCCGTCGAACGACGTCCAACTCACCGCCTGGGGGGAAGGAAGCGCGGCCCGCGGCACGTCCTCAGACGCGCTGCGGCGCGCGATTGTGACGCTCGGGGACTCGGCCGCGAGGTCGAGCACGACGACGCGCGGAGGGATTGTGCCGCTGCTGGCAACGAAGGCGACGCGATCCGCGGCCGGAGACGCGGCGGGATGGACCAGCGAGGTGTATTCGGGATGGGCAGCGGAGAGGTCGGCGACGTTTCCGGAAGCGGAGATAGCGACGGCGGTGTCGAAGCCGTCCTTCGCACGGACGGTGACGACGGCCCCTGAAGGTGTGATGGCGACGTTCCTTTGCCCCTGGTTCCAGGCGGGCTCGCCGTAGTCGAATTCGCCGCTGGTGAGCTGCGCCACCTGGCCGGTTTCGAGGTCGCGACGATAGACGTGGCCCCAGCCGGTCTCGTCCGAGACGTAGCACAGGGACCGGCCGTCGGGGGAGAACACGGGTTGGAAGATCGCCGTCTCGGCGCCGCCGGCGACAACTGCGCAGCTCGCGGCGACTGGCAGCTCGCCTTCCGGGAAGGCGACGTTGGCGACCTTCAGCTCGGCGCCGTCCCACGGCATGTTCGGGTGGTCCCATTCGATCCAGGCGAGGCGATCGCCGGCCGGGTGCCAGGCGGGCTGCATGTAGAAGTCGCGTCCCTCGGCGAAGCGGGCGGGCCAGTGCCTGCCCTCGATGTCGACGATGGCGATGCAGTCGACGTCCTCGTAGGTGTGGACGTAGGCGAGCCACTTGCCGTCGGGCGAAACGGAGGGGGTCGAAGCGGCGCCGAACGCCGGGGTGATCGGCCTCGGGCGGCCGCCGGCGAGTTCCTGGCGATAGATGCGCTGGTCGGCCTGGGCGACGAAGTAGGCGATACCGTGACTGAGGGTGAAATCGCCCCCGCCGTAGCCGACGAAGGCGCGGACGGAGATGTCGGAGGTGAGGTCGCGAATTGCGCCGCCGTTTTCCTGGACGACAATGACGCCACGGTCGGAGCGGCCTTCGACCCAGGCCAGGGTACGGCCGTCCGTGTCCCAGCAGGGCTCGTTGAGGCGAAGGCTGACCGCGAGGGACTTGGCGGTGACGGGGCTGGACCAAAGGCCGAACATGCGCTGCTCGCGAGTCATGGGGCGGGCTCCGAAGGGAAGATGGAGCCATTGTGGGGTCTGCCGCGCGCGCCTGCACCGGACCGGTGGCGCAAGGCGCCAGTGGGTTGAGGAAAAGCGCGGGTCGACGCACGGACGAGCGTGCGTCGGAGTGTGGAGGGGCGTGGGTTCACTCACGGGCCGGCTCCTCTTGGGGAAGGTTGGTGAGGAAGTCGTCGAGGGCGCGGCGGATGTCCCAGTAGTGCTTGGCGCCGCCGCTATAGAAGGAGCCGCCATTGGCGAGGTTGCGGGTGGCGACGGAGAGGGCCCGGATGATGTTGCGGACACGGGCCTGGGGGAGCACTCCGAGGAGCTCCATCCGGACGACGAGGTCGAGGAGGGCCTAGACGCCGGCGCGTTCGGAGAGGTCCACGTCGCCGAGGGGAATGGAGATGGGAGTCCGCAGCTCGATGGAGCGGCGGCCGCCGTGGCGGGCGTTCTGGCGCTGCTCCTCCCGATAGGAGGGGTCGTGGTTGACGCAGAAGCCGGTGGCCTTGCGAGCGGAGAAGCGGCAGGGTTCTCCGAGGCGGGTGGTTGCGAGGCAGGGGGCGGGTTTTGCCACGTGGGTGCTCCTGGGTCAGCAGATGGGAGGCGCGGGCGCCGGGTGAGGCCGGGCGCCCGAGCTGCGCTGATGGGATGGAACAGAGGTAGCTGATGCGGGGGAACAGGGCCAAGGGGTGGGTGGCAGAGGACGGAAGGGAGGTTGCCGGCTGGCCGTCAAACCGGGACAAGCCCAGGCCTGATGACTCAGCGCGATGGCTCCGGCCGGAACTATCGTGAGCGAGTCTGCCGACGGTGACGGGTATGCAGGTATGAGCGTATGATCGGTATGATAATGGAGCTCCTCTGGTGGCTCGGAGGAACGGCTGGAGAGATCGATGAAGCGAACCACGATAACCCTGAGCGAAGCGCTCAGCGACGAGATCGCCCTGCGAGCGCGTCTAAAGCGAAAGTCCGTATCGGAGGTCATTCGAGACATCCTTGAACGGGCGATAGAACTCGATCAGGGAGCAACGCGAGATTTGCCGTTTATCGGCATCGGGGAGAGCAGCGAGCCGTTCGACGCAGCTGACCTCGACAAGTACCTGGAGGAGCATTGGGCGGCGGACATCGAGAAGAGCATGGGTAGATGAGGCGACTCGCAATTGTAGACGCGGGTCCACTCGTTGCCGCCACGCTAACGAACGAACGGCACCACGCAGCTTGCGCCAGGGCCCTCCGGGACACGTCGCAACTCCTGGTTGTCCCAGCCATGTGCATCGCCGAAGCCAGTTACCTCATCGAGCGCAAGGCAGGCCCGATGCGGGAAGCTCAATTCCTCGCTGGTATGTCGAGCCTTGACGTCCTCGCTCCTGAGCCGGAGGACTGGGCGCGGATCGCGGAGCTGGTTCGGCAGTACGCGAACTTCCCGCTGGGCGGGACGGACGCGTCGATCGTGGCGCTGGCGGAACGGCTGGAGACCGACACCATCATTACGCTCGACCGGCGGCACTTCGAAGCGGTCACGCCGAAGCATTGCGAGCGGTTTCGGCTGCTGCCGGAGTAGACCAAAGAGCAGAGCTCAGAGACCGGAGACCGGAGACCGGAGACCGGAGAGAAGTTAGCGCTTGCGGGCGATGGCGTCCTTCGCGGCCTGGGCGAGGCGCTGGGGGGTGAGCTCGAAGTAGCCGAGGAGCTCGTCCCATTTGCCGCTGGTGCCGTAACGGTCGACGCCGACCATCGAGACCGGGACGGGGATCGTCTCGACGAGGACGCGAGCGACGGCGCTGCCGAGACCACCGACGGTCTGGTGCTCCTCGGCGGTGACGATCGCGCCGGTGTCGCGCGCCGCGGCGATCACGGCTTCGCGGTCGATCGGCTTGATCGTGGCCATGTCGAGGACGCGGGCGGAGACGCCATCGGCGGCGAGCTGCTCGGCCGCCTGGAGCGCGATCGAGACAAGGATGCCGCAGGCGATGAGGGTGACGTCGCTGCCGGCGCGGAGTTGGGTGGCTTTCCCGAGCTCGAAGCGGTAGCCGGTCGTGTAGAGGCCGGGGACCTTCGGGCGGCCGGTGCGCACGTAGGCGGGTTTCGAGGTCTTGCCCACGGCGACGATGGCCTGCCTGGCCGACTCGAAATCGGCGGGGACGACAACGTCGAAGGGGATAAGGGCGGTGGCGAGCGCGAGATCCTCGATCGCCTGGGCGCTCATGCCGTCTTCGCCGACGGTGATGCCGCCGTGGCTGGCGACGCACTTCACGTTCATCCCGCCCTTCGGCTGGGCGACGGAGGTGCGGAGCTGGTCGAAACAACGCCCCGGGAGGAAAGCGGCGAAGCTGGCGATGAAGGCTGTCTTGCCGGTCGCGGCGAGGCCGGCGCCGATGCCGACCATGTTCGCCTCGGCGACGCCGACGGTCATCCAGCGATCCGGGTACTTCTCGCCGAACTGGTAACCCATCGTCGAGACGGAGAGGTCGGCGTCGATCGCGACGACGTCGACGCCTTCCTCGGCGAGCTGGATGAGGGCCTTCGGATAGGCTTCGCGCGTAGCGGCGGTGACCGGCGCGACGCTGGTCATCGGAGTTCCTCGCCGCGTGCGATCTCGTCGAGCGCCTGCTTGAGCTGCTCGGCCGTCGGGGCTTTGCCGT
>JAKALX010000322.1 GCA_021823905.1 Chloroflexota bacterium
TGGGCCTCGCATTGCATTGATTGCTATCCGGGCAACTGCCCGCTGCGCGTCTACCTGAAGGATGGCAAGGTCGTCCGCGAAGAGGCTGCGGCGGTCTTTCCGATCATCCAGGACGGCGTCCCGGACATGAACCCGATGGGCTGCCAGAAGGGCGCGGCCTGGACGCGCATGACCGAGGGCCAGGAGCGCGTGCTCTATCCGCTGAAGCGCGTGGGCGAGCGGGGCTCGGGACGCTGGAAGCGAGTGACCTGGGATCAGGCCGCGACCGAGATCGCGGACGCAATGCTTGATGCGGTGGAAGAGGTGGGCTCCGATGGCATCGTCGCTCCCTCCGGCTGCAACATCTCGCCGCAGACCGGCGCGGCGCGGGGGCGCCTGCTCGCGTCGGTCGGCGGCCTCACGACCGACGTGAACGCGGAGATGAACGACTTTGCGCCCGGCTACTACCTCACCTATGGCCGCTTCGACCCGGTGAGCAGCACGGATGACTGGTTCCACTCGGAGATCTTCATCATCTGGTTCGGGAATCCGTCCTACACGCGCATTCCGCACATTCATTTCGTGAACGAGGCTCGCTACAACGGCTGCGAGGTCGTCACCATCGCCCCGGACTTCTCGCCTTCAACGATGCACAGCGACTATCACCTCGCGGTGCGCATCGGCTCTGACGCGGCAGTCGCTCTCGCGATGGCGAAGGTCGTGATAGACGAAGGCCTGGTCCACGAGCAATTCGTCCGCGAACAGACCGACCTTCCGCTGCTGGTGAATCCCGCGACGAAGCGGTTCCTCCGCGAATCCGATTTGAAGGCTGGCGGGAACGAGGAACAGTTCTACGCCTGGGATTCGAAGGCGAACCAGCTGGTCGCGGCTCCGCGAGGAACGCTCTTCTGGGGCGAGGCGGTCCCGGCGCTCGAGGGAACCTTCACGGTCGAGACGCTCAAGGGCCGCGTTCAGTTGACGACGGTCTTCGCCATGATGCGCGAACGCCTCGCCGAGTACACGCCGGAAAGGGCGCAGGAGTTGAGCGGTGTTCACGCGGACACGATCCGGACGCTGGCTCGAAAGATCGCGAAGAAGCGGACGAACATCATCGGCTCGCTCGGCGGCGCCGGGAAGCACTACCACGGCGACCTCATCGAACGCTCACAGTTGCTGCTGCTGGCACTGACCGGCAACTGGGGCCGGCACGGGACCGGCGTGCGGGCCTGGCTCACCGGCATGTTCGACGGCTCGTCGATGTTCAACGTGAAGACGAAGCGCGGCCCGACCGACGTGGCCAACATGCTCGAATTCCGTGAGATGGCGATCAAGGCGGGCCTCGCCCAGGACCCGACGACGACGCCGATGCTGATGGCAATCGAGCAGTCGAAGGCGATGGGCGGGGGCGCGATGGTTCCGCCGCTGTTCTGGTGGTATCACCACGCCGGCTACCGGGAGGCGTGGAACAAGACCGAGTGGCACGGCGCGGGAATGACGCGGCCATTCGACGCGTACTTCGAGGAGGCTGTCTCGAAAGGCTGGTGGAGCGGCGTCGACTACCCGCGCAAGGACGCCCCGACGCGGGTGCTGATCGAATGCGGCGGCAACGTCATCCGGCGAACGAGGGGCGGCAGCAAGATGCTGCTCGAACATCTCTGGCCTGGCATGAAGATGGTGGTGACGCTCGACGTGCGCATGAGCGCCACGGCGATGTACTCCGATTTCGTGCTCCCCTGCGCACAACAGTACGAGAAGATCGGCTTCGGTATCCCGAGCACCCACACGATGAACCTCACGTTCAGCGACCGGGCGGTGCCCGCTCCGGGCGAAGCGGTGAATGAGTGGGAAGCGTTCCGCCGCCTGACCGAGAAGTTGCAGGAGCGGGCGCGCGCTCGGGGCTTCGCCCCGTTCAAGGACGCCCGCGGCATTCAGCGCGACCCCGCGAACGCGCTCGATGCATACACACGAAACGGCGCATTCGTTGACGAAGAGGTCATCGCCGACGAGATGATCCGCGATAGCGGGCTCGCCGGGACACTCCCTCCGGAAGCGAGTCTTGAGGACATGCGGCGGAAGGGCTACTACCGCTGGCAGGGGCTGGGGATCTCGGCGAGATCGCTGGGCCAGGCGACGGATCCGCAGCCGGACGAAACGTTCGTGCCCTACCGCAAGCACGTCGAGGACGGCGAGCCCTATCCGACGCTCACGCGCCGGGCACAGTTCCTGATCGAGCACGAGTGGTTCATCGAAGCCGACGAGCACCTGCCGCGCTTCAAGGAAGCGCCGGCGATGGGCGGCAACTACCCGTTCCAGGTGACCAGCGGTCACAACCGCTGGAGCATCCACTCGCTCAACACGGCGACCGAGATGATGCTCAACACACACCGCGGCGAGCCGCACCTCGTGATGAACCGGCACGACGCCGAGAGCCTCGGTATTGCCGACAACGACATGGTCCGCGTTTTCAACGATCAGGGCGAGTACCGGGTCGCGGCGCTCCTCTCGAATGGCCCCCAGCCCGGTCAGGTGGTCATGTACAACGGCTTCGACGACTACCAGTTCCCTGGCTGGAAGGGCCCGAACGACGCCGAGCCAGGCATGATCAAGTGGCTGCACATGGCCGGCGGTTACGGGCACTTGCGCTACTGGATAACGGAGTGGCAACCGTCGCCGGTGATGCGCGGCACGCGGGTGGGGATCGAGAAGGCTTGAGGCCGGATTCGTTAAGGCAATCTGCGCCGCGCTTCGGTCGCCATCATCTTTTGGAACGGTAACGGCGCCAGCCAACCGGGGGAGTCAGGGATGATCACAATCACGGACAAGCGATCGGCAACAGCGAATGCCGCCGGCCAGTACCGCGACCGCTGGGACTGGGACGAGGTGCGCTGGGCCTCGCATTGCATCGACTGCTACCCCGGCAACTGCCCGCTGCGTGTCTACCTGAAGGACGGCAAGATCGTCCGCGAAGAGGCGGCTGGCGTCTTCCCGGTCGTCCAGGATGGCGTCCCGGACATGAATCCCATGGGGTGCCAGAAGGGCGCCGCCTGGGGAGAAATGAACAAGGGCACGGAGCGCATCCTCTACCCGTTGAAGCGGGTGGGGGAGCGTGGTTCGGGCAGGTGGCAGCGTGTGACATGGGACGAGGCGGCGACCGAGATCGCCGACGCCGTGCTCGATGCCGTCCAGGAGGTTGGGTCCGAATCGATCATTGCCCCGTCCGGCTGCAACACGCCGCCGGCCGCGCTGGCCGCTCGCGGCCGGTTCCTTTCGATGGTCGGTGGCATCACCACGGACGTAAACGCCGAGATGAACGACTTCGCGCCGGGCTACTACCTGACCTATGGCACGTTCGACCCTGTGAGCGAGGTTGCCGACTGGTTTCACTCCGAGATCTTCATCATCTGGTTCGGCAACCCCAACTACACGCGGATTCCCCACATCCATTTCGTGAACGAGGCGCGCTACCGCGGCTGCGAGGTGGTGACCATCGCGCCGGACTTCTCGCCTTCCGCGATCCACGCCGACTACCACCTCGCGGTCCGGATCGGCTCGGATGCGGCGATCGCGCTTGCCATGGCGAAGGTTGTGATCGATGAGGGCCTCGTCCACGAACGGTTCGTGAAAGAGCAGACCGACCTGACCCTGCTCGTGAACCCGGCGACCAAGCGCTACCTGCGCGAGTCGGACATGGTCGAGGGCGGCAGCGACGAGCAGTTCTACGCCTGGGATGCGAAGACGAGGCGTGCCGTGCCCGCGCCGCGTGGGACGCTCTTCTGGGGCGAGGTGGAGCCGGCGATCGAGGGAACGTTCACGGTTGCTACCCGCAACGGGCCGGTGGCCTTGTCGACCGTTTTCTCGCTCATGCGGGAGCGGCTCGAGGAGTACACCCCGGAGCACGCCCAGGAACTGAGCGGCGTTCACGCCGACACGATTCGCGAGCTCGCGCGAAAGATCGCGCGCAAGCGGACGAACATCCTCGGCTCCCTCGGCGGCGCCGGAAAGCACTACCACGGCGACCTGATGGAGCGCGCGCAGCTCTTGCTCCTCGGCCTGACGGGAAACTGGGGCAGGCATGGCACCGGCGTGCGTGCGTGGACTGCGGGGCTGCTGGATGGTTCGGGAACGATCCACGTCAAGACGAAGCGGGGCCCGGAGGAAGTCGCCGGCCTGTTGCAGATGCGTGAGGCGATGGTCAACGCGGTTATCGCGCAGGATGCGACCCTGACGCCGACGCTCGTGGCAGTCGAGCAGTCGAAGTCCGGCGCGGGCGGGCTACTGCCGCCGCTCTTCTGGTGGTACCACCATTGCGGCTACAGCGAAGCCTGGAACCGGGCGGACTGGAGCGACCCGTCGATGACGCGGCCGTTCGACCAGTACTTCCAGGAGGCGTTCGAGAAGGGTTGGTGGTCGGGGGCCGACTTTCCCCGCAAGGAGCACCCGACGCGGGTCCTCATCGAGATGGGCGGGAACGTCATCCGGCGCACCCGTGGCGGCGGAAAGATGCTGCTGAAGCACCTCTGGCCTCAGCTCAAGATGGTGGTCGACTTCGAGGTGCGGATGAGCGCGACGGCGCTGTATTCCGATTTCGTCCTGCCCTGCGCGCAGCAATACGAGAAGATCGGGTTCGGCATCCCGAGCACGCACACGATGAACCTGACGTTCTGCGACAAGGCCGTAGATCCGCCTGGCGAGGCCCTGGACGAGTGGGAGGCGTTCCGGCGGCTCGCGGCGAAGCTCCAGGAGCGCGCTCGCGCC
>JAKALX010000323.1 GCA_021823905.1 Chloroflexota bacterium
AGTGGCTGGCTGGCTGCTGCTCTGTCTCGGAGCGCTCGCGGTCGCACTGACAACGCTGGGGCCCACACTCTTCGGCTGGCAGTCCGCCGTCGTGAGGAGCGGCAGCATGGAGCCGGCGATCCACGCCGGAAGCCTGGCCGTCTTCGGGAAGGTTCCCGCCGCGGGTGTGTATCGCGGCGACGTCGTGATGTACCTCCTCGCCGACGGCACGCAGGTGACACACCGGGTTACGGCGCTCACCGCCGACGGCGCCATGCTCATCACGAAGGGCGACGCGAATGGGCTCGCGGACGCGGAGCCGGTTTCGGTCGGGGCGATCGAGGGAAAACTCCTCTTCTCCGTTCCCTATGCCGGGTACCTGGCGGACTGGGCGCGCGAGCCGGTCGGTTTCGCCGCGCTTGTGCTCGTCCCAGGTGGTATCGTCATAGCTCTTTCGCTCGCGTCCGTCGTTCGCGGGCGAACTAGGCGGTCCACGCCTTCAGCCTCGAACTGGAGGCCCGGCGACCGTATAGTCAGGTATCCCCAGCCTGCCGGGGAGGACGAGAACGTGCGCTTTCCACTTCGAAGACACCAACAGGCATCCGGGCCGAAGGCCGCGGCCATGGCGGCTGTCCCTGGTTCCGAGGCCGCTCCAGAGGCTCCAGCGGCGCCTGTCGAACCGCCTGCATTGCCGCCTGCCCCCTCCGCCGTGACGCCCGGCCCTTTGCCAGCCTCGGTTCATACGGCTCTTCCTGGCGCCGGACCGCAAATCCCGCTAAAGGGGCAGTCGACGGCGACGGACGCGCGCGCCGAGCGCCTGGTGCGAGCCGTCCGCGGCGAGGTCGAGGAATTGCGCGAGACGCTCGACCAACTGGCGAGTGACCGGGCGGAGTTCCTGGAAGCCGATCTCGCCGCGATCGTCGCCGATCCGGAGGGCGCGGCCTCGTTGCCGGCCCCCGTGCTCGTCCGCGCACTCTTGATGGCGACCGAGCGCAACGACGAGCTGGAAGCGGCGTTCGAGCGCAAGGCCAGGCTCGCTTCGAAGCTGAAGGCACAGTTGCGCGACGTTCGCATCGAGCAGGCAAGCGCGAAAGGACGCCTGGAGACGCTGGAGGAGGTCATCGCGGCGATGCACGCGAACCTCGAAGACCTGCGCTCGGAGCGAGAACTGAATCGGCGGCTGGCGACGCCGGCAAACACGCCGCAGCAGCTGCGCGCCGCGCCCGAGCCGCTGCCCGCCCCCCGGCCGGCGCTGGTGGACCGTGAGTAAGCATCAGACGGCGCCGCGGCATGGGTTTGCCCCGTCGAGGCGGCACGAGATCGCCGCCGAGGTCCGGCTCGTCCGCGAAGAGGCCGAGCGGCGGTATAACGAGACCGACCTGCTTGTCGCCGCGCTGCGCGACCACGTTCGCGACCTGCAGGCCGAGCGCGACCGGCTTCGGCTGGAGCTGGAAGCGTTCCGGGAAGCGGATCGGCTGAAGGCGGCCAGCTGGCTCTGGCGGGGAACGAAGGGTCCGCGGTAGCCGCAGTTCACGGCTCGCCGGCGGGCGGCGTGTCCTCCGGCTCGGCGTCATACCCAAAGAGCGCTTCGGCGAAGGCGTCGGCCTCGGCCGACTCGGGGCATTGCGGCCGCCAGCGGCAGAATCCGCACGCCGGACCCGGCATCGCTTCGAACTCGGCCACCGACTGGATACGGTGAGCGAGCCCCGAGAGATAGCTGACCGTTGCCGCGGCGTCGGCGCGCGTGAGCGAACGGACACGCTTTTCGCCCGTACGCAGGTTCCAGCCGACGGCGGTGACCTCGGCCTCGGCCGGTAGCCGGCGGACCGTGCGCAGGATGACGTGATAGATGTCGAGCTGAGCGTCGGTCTCTTCGCCAACGTCAAAGCGGCCGGTCTTCCAGTCGATCACCTGCCAGTGGCCGCCGGGGAGGCGGTCGACTCGATCGATCTTCGCCCAGAGCCTGATGCCCCGGCTGTGGGCGAGCGCCTGGCCCTGGAGCTCCGCCCAGCGGTCTTCGCTCTCGATCGACTGGTGTGCGGCGACTCCTCGCTGGTAGAGCTCGAAGGCCAGGTCGTGGTACTCCGTGCCGGGGCCGACGGCTTCGTGCGAGGGCATGCGCAGGTAGGCGTCCAGCTCGGACGCGCCGTGGGCCGGGTCGCCGGTGTCGCAGAGCCGGGCGAGGGCGCGGTGCACTCCGGTGCCGATCATGCCGCCGATCGTGTCGGTTTCGGGTGGGCGCGGGAGGCCGCTCTCGTAGTCGAGCCAGTACGCCTTGCGGCAGGAGAGGAAGGTTTTCACCTTCGAGTAGGTGAGGCTGATGACGCCGCTCATCGGCTCGGATTCTACGCCGCGCGCAGCGCGATGCGCGAAGGCGGCGCTGGCGCCCGCCCAGCAAACCGGGTACAACCGGGGCGCGGGCAACCGGCCCGCCGAGGAGCAGGCGATGGACATCGGGCTGATGGTCGAGGGCCAGAACGGGCTGACGTGGGAGCGCTGGATCCACATCGTGCAGCTGGCGGAGCGGCTCGGATTCCCGTCGCTCTTCCGCTCGGACCATTACTTCATCGGGCGGCAGCAGAATTCGCTCGAGGCGTACCTCTCGTTCGCCGTTGCCGCCAGGGAGAGCTCGCGCATCCGGTTCGGGCCGCTGGTGACGCCGGTGACGTTCCGCTCGCCGGTGGAGGTTGCCCGCATGGGCGCGCAGGTGGACCTGCTGAGCGGCGGGCGGTTCGTCATGGGCCTGGGCGCCGGTTGGAACGAGGCGGAGCACAAGGCTTACGGCATCCCGTTCCCGCCCGTGAAGGAGCGCTTCGACCGCCTGGAGGAGGCGATTGGCGTAATCCGGGCGCTCTGGACCGAGAGCCCGGCCAGCCATAGCGGGCGGTTCTACCAGCTCGACGGCGCGGAGATGCTGCCCAAGCCGGCGGCGGGCCGGCCGCCGCTCCTCATCGGCGGCGGCGGCGAGAAGCGGACGCTCAAGCTCGTGGCGAAGTACGCGGCCGAGTGGAACTCGGTGAACCTCTCGCCGGAGGCCTACGCCCACAAGGTCGAGGTGCTGGCCGGGCACTGCGCCGCCGTCGGACGCGACCCGAAGACGGTGAAGCGATCGATGATGGCGTTCGCGCTGGTCGCGCCCGATGCGGAACGGCTGGACCGGGCGACCGAGCGGCTGATGGGCATCTTCGGCGCGCCGGCGGGGATGTCGACGGCGGATTTCCGCAAGGCGGCGAAGGCGCGCGGGCAGATCGTCGGAGCGACCGACGAGGTCGTGGAGACGCTCGGGAAGCTGGCGGAGCTGGGCCTCCAGGAGGTGCAGTTCCAACACTTCAACTTCGACGACGACGGCGTGCCGGAATACCTGGCAGGGGAGATCGCGCCGAAGGTGAAGCGGTTCTAGCCGCCAATTCACACCGTTCGCGGTGGTGCACTCCCGCCTTACGCCTTACGCCTTGCGCCTAATTCATCTCGATGCCGCCGTCGACGTTGAGCGCCTGGCCGGTGATGTTGCGGGCATCCTCGCTGGCGAGGAAGGCGACGGCGTGGCCGATGTCCTCGGGCGTCTGCTCGCGCCGGAGCGGGCAGTTCGCCGCCAGGAATGCCTCGAAGACGCGGCGGCGGTCGACCACTTCGTCCGAGGGCTCGCGGCCGATCATGGCTTCGAGCTGCCGCCACATGTCGGTCCAGAGGAGGCCGGGGCAGACGGCGTTGACGTTGATGTTCAGGGGGCCCAGCTCCGTCGCGAGCGACTGCGTGAGGCTGATCGCGCCGGCTTTCGACGCCGAATAGTGGGCGAGGCCGGCGCCGCCCTTGCGCCCCGCGATGCTGGCGATGTTGACGATCTTGCCCGCGCCATTCGCCCGGAAGTGCGGCACCACCGCGCGAGACATTTGCCAGATGCCCTTGAGGTTGACTTCGTAGCACATATCCCAGTCGTCGGCGTCCACAAGCGTGCCGCCGACATGCAGACCGACAACGCCGGCGTTGTTGACGAGGATGTCGAGCCGGCCGAACGCCTGGGCCGCAGCCTCAACCGCCGCGGCGGCGGACTCGGCGCTGGTGACGTCGCAGCGGACGGCGATTGCCTTCCTTCCCACTTCGCGGGCGTCGGCGGCTGTCTGCTCGGCGTTTGCCAGGTCGATGTCGGCCACGACGAGGCTGGCGCCCTCGCGGGCAAGGACCTCGCAGATCCCCTTGCCGATGCCGCGTCCACCGCCCGTCACCATCGCGACCTTGCCTTCGAGCCTGTTCATGCGCGCCCTCCGATGCCTGCCGAGGAATCCTACTCCGTTCGTTCAGCGCGGGGCAGTCCGAATGGATGGCGGATGGAGCGTCGATCGGGGGAGCCGGGACCGGTGGGCACTTGCCGCTTCACGCTTCAGGAACCGGTACCGACAGTCGAGGGAGGTCAGGCCGTGCGCGCGCCAAGCTGCCGTTCGAGAGCGCGGAAGAACTGACCGATGAGCAGCCTGGCCGCGCCGGCGAGCGGGCGGCTGCCGAGGCGGGCGACGGCGCCCTCCGCGTTGACGTCGCCCTGGTAGCGAACCACGGTGCTCACTTCGTCGCCGGAGAGGCTGATGAGCGCGTTGCCACTGACGCTGCCCGACGCGCCCGTTCCCGTGACGGCAAGCTGGTATGACTCCTCGGGCTGTGGCTCGACGATCCGCACCTTGCCGCGATACGAGCCGCGGACAGCGGCGATGCCGACGCGCATCGAAACGTCGTAAGCGCCTGGGGCGACCTCGACGAGCC
>JAKALX010000324.1 GCA_021823905.1 Chloroflexota bacterium
GGCAAGCTGCACAAGCTGGTCGAACTGTGGGTGCGCGGCCTGGCGTTCGACTGGACGCGGATGTACGACGGCGCGATGCCGCGGCGGGTCTCGCTGCCGACCTATCCGTTCGCGCGGGAACGGTACTGGGCGCGGACGCACGGACAGACGCCCCCGCTCGCCCCGCCCGTGACAGCGGCAGACGAGCCCGCTGCGCGGGCGCCGTCCGCCGCCGTCGAGACGGCGAAATCGGTTCCCGTCCTGACGTTCGAGGAGACCTGGCAGGCCCAGGCGCTGGCCCCCGGCCGCGAGGGCCGGGTCGGAACCCTGGTGTGCCTTCTCTCGACGCCGGCCCGGCAGCAGGCGGCGGCGAGAGTCGTGTCCGAGGCGGCGCCGAACACCAAGCTGGTATTCGTGACGCAGGAGGCGGTGGCTGCCCCGGCGGATTGCCTGATCCGATACCCCTGGCCGCATGCGGCGACGGAGGCCGGCGACGTCCTCGAAGCGATCGTGGCCGCCCATGGCCCGATCGATGCCATCGCCTACCTGTGGCCCCTGGAGGCGTCCGGGTTGCTGGCGGATGCCGCGCTGATCGTGCGCCTGCTGCAGGCGCTGGGGCGCCGGCAGATCGCGTGTCCCCGGCTGGTGCTCGCGGGACAGGCCGGTTCCGACGTCGAACTGGCGCACCTCTCGTCCTGGATCGGGTTGGGACGCTCGATGAGGCTCGTGCTGCCGTCGATGTCGCTGGCGGTGGTCGCACAACAGGCGGCCGCTGGCGAGGCCGTGGACATCGCAAGTTGGATGCGACGCCTGCTCCAGGAACTGGCGGCGCCCCCGGGTCAGAGCGCGCTGTATCGGGCCGAAACGCGGCACGTGCTGAAGATGCGCGAGCTCCCAGCCACGCTGCATGAGCTGCCGTTGCGGCGCAACGCAACCTACTGGATCACCGGAGGCCTCGGAAGCCTGGGATTCATCTTCGCCCAGCACCTGGCGCGCGAGCATGGCGCACGGCTAGTGCTGAGCGGCCGTTCGGCGCTGGAGGGCGCCCGTCGGGACCGGCTGGAATCGCTCGAGCGATCGGGCGCGCAGGTGCTGTACGTCGCGGCCGACGTGACGGATCGCGACGCGATGCGGGATGGGCTCGCACGGGCATTGGCGCGGTTCGGAGCGATCGACGGCGTGCTGCACGCGGCCGGCCTCGACACGGAGGACGGCCTGCTCGAGAAGGACATCGAGCAGTTCCGCGCCGTCCTGGCGCCGAAGGTGGCGGGCACGTTGGTGCTCGAGGAACTGCTGAGCGATCAGCCGCTGGAGTTCGTGTGCTACATCGCTTCCTCGGCGGCCATGCTGGGCGACTTCGGGGCGGGCGACTATGCCATGGGCAACCGCTTCCTGACGGCCTATGCCCTGGCCCGCGACGAGCGCCGCGCACGCGGCGAAGTTGCGGGGCGGACGTTGGCCATCGCCTGGCCGCTGTGGCAGGACGGCTGCATGGGCAGCGGCGACCGCGCCCGGATCGACCTGTACCTGAAATCGAGCGGGCAGCAGGCCCTGACGTCGGCGGAAGGGGTGGCGCTGTTCGAACGCCTGCTGCGCCAGCCGGCGGCGGCGGCGCTCGTGCTGAAGGCGCAGCCGGCCCGGGCCCGGGCCATCCTCGGGCTGGCCGACGAGGGCGACGGGCATGCGTCCGGGTCCGGGCTCCGCGGCTCCATGGCTCCGGCGGGACGGGGCCGGCGCCCGGAGATGGCAGGGTTCGACATCGAAGCGTGCCTGGCCTGGGACCTCAAGGAAAAGGTCGCCGCGCTATTGGACATTCCGCGCGAGCAACTGGATCCCGAGGCGAACTTTGCGGACTTCGGCTTCGATTCGATCCGGTTGACCGAGTTCTCGCGCTGCCTGAACGAGCACTTCGGCCTCGACCTCTCGCCGGCCGTCTTCTTCAGCCATCCGAACCTGGACCGCCTCGCGGCGCACCTGATGGACAGGCATGCGACGCAGCTGACCGAGTTCTATCGGCCGGGCGGCGAGGCTTCGACGCAGGAAGCGACCCGCGACCTGCCGGCGGCGCACGTCGCCGCGACGCGGGACGAGGCGATCCGGCATGAACCCGGTCCGGGTCTGTCGTCCGCCGACGAACCGATCGCGATCATCGGCATGAGCGGCCGCTTCCCGGGCGCGCGCACCGTCGACGAGCTCTGGGACATCCTTCGGGAAGGCCGTTGCGTGGTGGGCGAGATCCCGCCCGATCGGTTCGACTGGAGGCCGTACGCCGGCGATCCGATGAAGGATCCCGCCAAGACCAACGGCCGGTGGCTGGGTGCGCTGCCCGGCGAGGCGGAGTTCGATCCCCAGTTCTTCGAGATCTCGCCCCGCGAAGCCGAGCTGATGGATCCGCGCCAGCGCCTCATGTTGCAGGAGGCCTGGGCCGCCCTGGAAGACGCGGGCTACGGACGGATGCACCTGGAGCGGCGATCCGTCGGCATGTTCGTGGGCGTCGAGCAGGGCGACTACCAGTACCTGGTGGGCGAGCAAGGCGGGGTGACCGGCAATCACGACGGCATCCTGGCCGCGAGGCTGGCGTACGTGCTGAACCTTCAAGGGCCCGTGCTGGCGGTCAACACGGCGTGCTCGTCCGGGCTGGTTGCCTTGCACCAGGCCTGCCTGAGCCTGCGCGCGGGCGAGTGCGAGACGGCCATCGCGGCGGGCGCCAACCTGGTTCTGACGCCGCAGATGTTCGTCGCCCTGGGGCGTGCGGGCATGCTGTCGCCGGATGGCAAGAGCTACGCCTTCGACCGGCGCGCCAACGGGATGGTGCCCGGCGAGGCGGTGGTGGCGGTCGTCCTCAAGCGGCTGTCGCTCGCCGAACGGGACGGCGATCCGATCCACGGCGTGATCCGCGGCAGCGGAATCAACTACGACGGCAAGACCAACGGCATCACCGCGCCGAGCGGCGTCGCGCAAACGCGACTGCTGCAGGACGTCTACCGCCGCTTCGCCATCGATCCGGCGCGCATCGAGTACATCGTCGCCCACGGCACGGGGACGCGCCTGGGCGACCCCATCGAAGTCAACGCGCTCCAGGAGGCATTCGCCGGGCGCGAAGGGGTGCGTGCAGCGCAATGCGCGCTGACGTCGACGAAGACCAACTTCGGACACACGTTCGCGGCCTCGGGGTTGTTGAGCCTGGTCGCGCTCGTCCAGGCGATGCGACACGCCGAGATCCCGGCCAGCCTCGACTGCGAGCAACTGAGCGACTACATCCCGTGGGAGGCGAGTCCGTTCTACGTGAACAGAACGCGCAAATCGTGGCCGCCTCAGGGCCGTCCCAGACTGGGCGCGGTCAGCGCCTTCGGAATGAGCGGCACCAACGCCCACGTCGTCGTCGAGAGCTACGAGGACATCGCGACCGGGCTGGCTCCGGCGGCGCCGAGCGGCCATCTGCTGGCTGTGTCGGCCAAGACGGAGGACGCCTTGGCTGCCCGCATCCAGGCCTTGGCCGCGACGCTCGAAGCGAAGACCTGGTCGGCGGCCGAGCTGCACGCGCTGAGCTGCACGCTGCTGACCGGACGTCACCACTTCGCCCATCGTTGCGCGCTGGTCGTGCACGACCGGGAGGACGCGTTGCAGATGGTGAGCGGGAGCCGTCGCCGGGAGAAGCTGCCTGGCCTGTTCGAAGGGCAGTTCGGCAGGAACTTCGCGCCGCAGAAGGCGCTGGCGCGCTACGGCGTGGAGCTGCTGACGCGCATGGCTCAGCCAGGGTTGCCGCAGGTCGAGCGCCAGGACAACCTCCAGGCGCTGGCGGACCTGTACTGCCAGGGGTATGAGCTGCCGTGGGAACTGCTGTTCGGCGACCAGCCGCCGCGGCGGATCGGCCTGCCGACCTATCCGTTCGCCCGGCAACGGTATTGGGTGCCGCAGACGCAGGGGCCGCGAGCGCCGGTTCCGGCGCCGAGGCCGGTCGGCGAACGGCTGCATCCGCTGATGCATCGCAACACGTCGAGCCTGTCCGAGCAGCGGTTCAGCTCGGTGTTCACGGGCGAGGAGTTCTTCCTGGCCGATCATGTGGTCAGGGGCCAGCGGGTCCTGCCAGGTGTGGCGTACCTCGAGCTCGCGCGTGCCGCGGCGGTACAAGCGCTGGAGCTCGCGCCCGCGCAGGCGGGCGGCGTGCGGCTGGAGCAGGTGGTGTTCACGCAGCCCGTGGTGGTGGGCGAGACGCCGGTGGAAGTGCACATCGCGCTGGCGCCGCAGGACGGCGGCGCGGTGGGCTTCGAGGTGTACACGCTGGTGCCCGGCCACGAGGAGGCCCGGGTGCACGCGCAGGGGCGGGCACGCGTGGCGACGCCGACCGAGGTGCCAGCCGAGGATCTCGAGCGGCTGCGCGCGGCGTGCCCGCAGGTGTGCTCGGGCGAAGACTGCTATGCGCGGTTCGAGCGGATGGGATTGTCCTACGGCCCGACGTTCCGGGCGCTGACGGCGGTCCGGGCCGGCCAGGACGAGGCAGGTCGCCCCCTGGCCGTGGGCGAGTTGGCCCTGCTGCCGGGGCGGGAGAGCGCGGACGAAGCCATCGTGCTGTCCCCGAGCTTGTTGGACGCGGCCTTGCAGGCCTCCATCGGCCTGATGCTCACGCACCCGCAGGACGAGCTCTCGCTGCCGTTCGCGGTGGAGGCGGTGGAGCTGTTCGCGCCGGTGCCGGCGCAGGCGGTGGCCGTGGTGCGGCAGAGCGCCGGCAGCTCGCTCGGCGGGCCGGTG
>JAKALX010000325.1 GCA_021823905.1 Chloroflexota bacterium
TGGCGGCGTCACGCTCGAGGCGATCGAGGCGGCGCGCGCGGCGATCGCGGGCCAGGTGCGAACCACGCCGATCTGGCCGGCGCCGGCGATCGAGGCGATCGCGGGCGTCGCCGTGGGGCTGAAGTGTGAGAACCTGCAGATCACCGGATCCTTCAAGATCCGGGGCGCGGTCAACTTCGTGCGACTCCTTCCGCCGGGGGCCGCGGCTGCCGGGCTGGTGGCGGCCAGCGCGGGGAACCATGCCCAGGGCGTGGCGGTCGCCGGACGTACGGATGGGATAGCGGTGACGGTGGTGATGCCGCTGACGGCGCCCCTCGCGAAGGTCAATGCCTGCCGCGAGTTCGGCGCTCGGGTCGTCCTGTGCGGCAGCAGCCTGGAGGAGGCGCGAAACGAGGCGCTGGCCATCGCAACGCGCGAAGGACGGCTGTACGTGCCTCCATTCGACGACGACGCGGTGATCGCGGGCCAGGGCACGGTCGGGCTGGAGATCCTCGAGCAGGCCCCGGAGGTTGAGGAGATCCTGGTCCCGGCCGGGGGCGGCGGCCTGATCGCGGGGATCGCGACCGCGGTGAAGTCGCTCCGGCCGGAGGTGCGGGTCGTGGGCGTGCAGGCTTCGGCGATGGACGGCATCTGCCGGTCACGGGGGGCTCACCGGGTCATGAACGTCGCGGCGACGCGAACGATCGCCGACGGCGTTGCCGTTTCGGGGCCATCGGAGCGCACGTTCGCGCTGATCGAACGGTACGTGGACGACGTGGTGCACGTCGGGGACGAAGCAATCGCGCACGCCGTGGTGCTGCTCATGGAGAAGGCGAAGCTGGTGGCCGAGGGCGCCGGAGCGCTGGCGATTGCGGCCATCCAGTCGGGCGCCTATCAGCCGAGAGGGAGCACGGTGGCGGTGATCTCCGGGGGCAACATCGACATCAACCTCCTGGGCTCGATCGTTCGCCGCGGCCTCGTGGACGCCGGGCGCTACCGGACGCTGACGATCGAGGTAAGCGACACGCCGGGCGAGCTGGCGATGGTGACGAGGGCGATCGCGGACGCCGGCGGCAACATCCTTGAAGTTGGCCACAACCGGGAGGCGCCGGGGATGCCGATCGGCGTTGCCGTGCTGGAACTGCTCATGGAGGTGAACGGCGCGCCGCATTTCGACGAGGTTGTGCACGTGCTCCGTGCACGAGGCCTCCGCGGCGTGCCAGGCAGCCACGCCCGGCTGGCGACGGAAGCGGCGCGGCGGCGGCACGAGAGCGAGTAGCCGATTCACGATTCACGATTCACGATTTGCGATTCACGATTCGCGATTTGCGCCGTGCTATCGGCGCCGGCCGGCCTGCTCTGATTGCGCGTCACCTTCGGGCCGCACCGCGTCGCGGACGAGGAGCATGTCCAGCAGGAAGATCACCAGGCCGGCGAGGAGGGCAAAGGCGCCCAGCCTCGCGAGCCGCAGGAGCAAGCGCCCGACCGCGAGCCCGGCCCGGTAGCCGAGCCTCGCGAACGGGCGCACAAGCGCCAGCGGAATCGCAACCGGAAGCGTCTCCATCGAACGGAGCTCCTCGCGGCGAGTGCCTACGCCATCCCGCCGCCGTCGAGAATCAGCGTCTCGCCGGTGGTGAACGACGAGGCGGCCGACGCGAAGTAGACGACGGCGCCTGCCATCTCGTCGGGATCGCCGATGCGGCGGAGGGGACTGCCCTGGGTGGAGTTCTTGAGGATGCCTTCATTCTCCCAGAGGGCGCGGGAGAACTCGGTCTTGATCAGGCCCGGGGCGATGCAGTTCACGCGGATGCCGTCGGGGCCCCACTCCTTGGCGCAGACCTGGGTGAGCATGATGACGGCGGCCTTCGAGACCGAATAAGCGCCGAGGCCGGTGGAGGCGCGGAAGCCGCCCGTTGAGCTGACGTTGACGATCGCGCCGCCCTGGCCCTGCTCGCGGACGGCCTCGCGGAACATCTTGCTGAGGAAGAAGACGGACTTCACGTTCGTGTTCATCACGGCGTCCCAGGCGCGCTCGTCGAGGTTCGCAACCGGGCCGAACACGGGGTTCGTGGCGGCGTTGTTGACGAGGATGTCGATCCGGCCGAGCTGGCGGCGCGTCTCATCGACCAGGTTCTGGAGGGCGGCGATATCGCGAACGTTGGTCGGGACGGCGATCGCCTTGCGGCCGGTCGGGCGGATGGCGGCAAGGGTCTCCTCGAGCGCTTCGGGCTTGCGTGCGGCGACGCAGACGTCGGCGCCCGCCTCGGCGAGGGCGACGGCGATCGAGCGGCCGATACCGCGGCTTCCGCCGGTGACGACGGCGACCTTTCCGGCGAGTGAGAAATCAGCAACGGGCATGTGAATTCAGTCCTGAGAGCGGATTTGGGCGCGTCAAGCGCCCTGTACGGCCGATTCTACCCTTGACCGCCCGTGTAGACTTCCGGGACCAACGTTGCGGGAGAGAGACGATGGCATTCGAGGCGCTCGAAGAGCTGCTGCCTGAATTCGGGAAGCGGGAACGCGCGGACCCGGAAAACTATCCTGTCGCGAACGTCACGGAGTTGCACCGGGCCGGCGTACTGTGCGCGCCGTTCCCGGCGGAGCTCGGTGGCGAGGGGTGCACGCTCGCCGAGAGCGTCGCCGCGATTGAATTGATGGCAACGGTTTCACCTTCAACCGCGCTCGTGGCGAGCATGCCGCTGGGCCTCGCGGGCGTCTTCGGGACGGGCGCCGAGGCGGCGCCGCCTGAGCACCGGGAGGGCTGGCGCCGCCAGATCGAGTGGGCCGCCGAGCAATATCGCGCCGGGCGGCTCTTCGCCGCCTGCAACTCGGAGAAAGGGGCGGGCGGATCCCTGGCGGCGACAAAGACCACAGCCGCGCGCGATCAGACCGGCGTCTTCCGGCTCACCGGGGAGAAGATCCTAGCCTCCTCCGGGAAATACGCGGACTACTTTTTCTCGACGGCGAAGACCGATCCGGCAGAGCTGCCCGGTTGCGGCATCGTCGAGTTCTTCCTCGTGCCGTCTTCGGCGCCGGGTGTGGCGATCGCGGAAGACTGGGATGGCTTCGGCATGCGTTCGACCGAGAGCCAGACGGTCGTCTACTCGGGTGCGGCTGCACAGGCGCTGCTCGGATTCCCGAACTTCCTCGCGGTGGTGGGGCCGCTGCAGTACTGGTTTTGCCTTTTCGCGGCCATCCCCCTGGGTTGTGTTCGCGCGATCCTCGACGAGCTTTCGACGCCGGCGCCGCAATCGCCCGCGCTGCGTCTCCGGTTCGCGGAGGCGACGATGCGCTACGAGGCGATGCGAGCGTACCTGCAGGAGACCGCGGCGGCCTGGCGGCCCGGCGCCGGCGCCGGTTTCGCGGCACGCGTGCTGCGGACAAAGACGTACGTGACCCAGGAGGCCACGAAGCTCGGGGCCGAACTTTTCGCGCTCGGCGGGGGCCGGCATTACCGCCGGGACGGTCGCGTGGCGCGGCTCCTTGCCGATTCGTTCGCGGGAACGGCGCTTCGGCCGCCGCTGGCGCTGGCACTTGATGCGCTCATCGAGTAGCCGCCTCAGTGGCTGACGAAGCTGCCCTCGGGCGTCGCCAGGTGGGTCACGTCGTTGAGTGACTGGAGCGCACGGACGCCGTGGCCGGAGAAGGCGACGCTCACGGAGGTGTGGGCCGGGCGAAAGAACATGTCCTGCTGGGAACCGGCGATGTGACCCATGTAGGCGTTGATGACGCCGCCGTGGCAGGCGATGACGACGCGCTTGCCCTCGTTGGCGGCGACGATCGCCTCGACCGCGTTTACGACGCGTTTGCGGAACTCGAAGCTCGATTCAGAGAGCGGGTACACGTCCCAGCGGCGCTCGCGAATCATGCGCTCCCGGATCGCGGCCAGCACATCCTCGCCGACGTACTCGGCGATGGATCGGTCGGCGGGGACATCGCGGAACACCTCCACCTCGCGGAGATCGTGGACGACGATCGGGGTGAGCCGGTGATGGCGGGCGATTTGCACCCCCGTGTCGAAGGCGCGGCGAAGCGGGCTGGCGTAGACGGCGTCGACGCGGTCGGTGCTGAAACGCTCGCCGACGAGTTTCGCCTGGCGTTCGCCGCGTTCGCTGAGGGGCGGGTCGAACGTATCTCCGACCGGGCCTCGCTGGTAGTCGGGAACATGCTGCTCGCCGTGGCGGACGAAGACGAGCTCGGTGACGCCTTCGACACCGGTGAGGAAGGCGCGGTCGAAAACCATTGGTGGGCGGGCAGGGCCGTGGCTCATGGACCGATTGTCGATTGACGATTGCCGATTGTCGAACCAGGCGATTCACAATTCACGATTCACGATTCACAATTCAGCGGCGCCAGCAGCGTTCGCCGGACAACCAAAACGTCCCCGAAACCGCCGAGCGCCCGAATCGGGCAAAAGCCGAATTGTGAATTGTGAATCGTGAATTGTGAATTGAACGTGTCGGTGATCCTGCGGGGGTGGGATATCCGGCTGGGGACGACCGGGGGGATGGTGCTGGAGGCGGCGCAGCGGGCAGAGCGGCTGGGGCTGGACGGTGTGCTCGCGGGCGACCACGTGACGTTCTTCGGCTACGGCAACGATGGGCTGATCACGCTGACGGCGATTGCGGCCGTGACGGAGCGGATCGAGCTCAAGACGGCGGTCTATCTATTGCCGCTGCGTCACCCGGTGCCGGTCGCGGTGCAGGTGGCGCAGCTCGACCAGTTGAGCATGGGGCGGTTCGTCTT
>JAKALX010000326.1 GCA_021823905.1 Chloroflexota bacterium
GACGTCGATCAAGCATGCCGGCGTGCCCTGGGAGCTCGGCCTCGCCGAGACGCAGCAGACGCTCGTCCTGAACAAATTGCGCGACCGCATCCTGGTCCAGGTCGATGGCCAGATGAAGACGGGGCGTGACGTGGTCATCGGCGCGCTCCTCGGCGCCGAGGAGTTCGGCTTCGCGACCGCGCCGCTCGTCGTCATGGGCTGCGTGATGATGCGTGTCTGTCACCTGGACACCTGCCCGGTGGGCATCGCGACCCAGAACCCGGAGCTTCGCGCGAAGTTCGAGGGCCGGGTTGAGCACGTGATGAATTTCTTCCGCTTCATCGCGGAAGAGGTGCGCGAGCTGTTGGCTCAGCTTGGCTACCGCACGCTTGGCGAGCTCGTCGGCCGCAGCGATTTGCTCGACATGCGCCGCGCCGTCGACCACTGGAAGGCCCAGGGCCTGGACCTCTCGGCGATCCTGTATCGCCCCGAGGTGGACGAGAGCGTCGCAATTCGCTGTGTGACGACCCAGGACCATGGCATCGCGACCACGCTCGACAACGAGCTCATCCGCCTTTGCGAACCCGCGCTGCTGCGCGGCGAACGCGTCCGGCTGGAACTTCCGATCCGCAACGTCAACCGCACGACGGGCACGATGCTGGGGAGCGAGCTCACGCGGCGGTACGGCTTCAACGGCCTGCCCGACGACACGATCGACATCCAGTTCAGCGGCTCGGCGGGGAATAGCTTCGCCGCGTTCGTGCCCTCCGGGATCACGCTCCGGTTGGAGGGCGACGCGAACGACTACGTTGGGAAGGGCCTCTCCGGCGGCAAGGTCATCGTTTATCCGCCAAAGGCCGCGAGCTTCGTGCCCGAGGAGAACATCGTCATCGGCAACGTCGCGCTCTATGGCGCGACGAGCGGAGCGGCCTTCTTCCGTGGTGTTGCCGGCGAGCGCTTCTGCGTGCGCAACTCGGGCGCCGTCGCGGTCGTCGAGGGTACTGGCGACCACGGCTGCGAATACATGACGGGTGGCCGCGTCGTCGTCATCGGCAAGACCGGCCGGAACTTCGGGGCGGGCATGTCGGGCGGCGTCGCCTACGTCCTCGACGAGGACGGAACCTTCGCGGGGCGCTGCAATCTGGAGATGGTCAGCCTTGAGACGCTCGGCGAAGAGGAGGACATCCAGCTCGTGCATGGCCTCCTGGAGCGGCACCGGGAGTACACCGGCAGCACGGTCGCCGAACGCCTGCTCTGCGACTGGCCGGCCGCGGCCCCGAAGTTCGTGAAGGTGATGCCGAACGAATATCGCCGTGTGCTTGAAGAGCAGCGCCGCGAGCAGGAGACACGGCGCGAGGGCAAGAGCGACGCCGTTGGAGCGGCTCGTGGCTAAGCCGACCGGGTTCATGGAGTACCGCCGCGAAGCGCCGGCCCGGCGTCCGGCCGCACAGCGGGTGCGCGACTGGATCGAGGTCTACGAGGACTTCCCGGCGCAGCGCCTCCGCGACCAGGCGGCGCGCTGCATGGACTGTGGCATCCCGTTCTGCCACCAGGGCTGCCCGCTCGGCAACATCATCCCCGACTGGAATGACCTCGTGTACCGCGGCCTCTGGCGGGACGCGATCGATCGCCTGCACGCGACTAACAACTTCCCTGAGTTCACCGGCAGGCTCTGCCCGGCGCCATGCGAGGCGGCCTGCGTCCTCGGCATCAACAACGACCCCGTGACAATCAAGCAGGTTGAGCTGACGATCGTCGAGCATGCCTGGTCCGAGGGGTGGATCGCGCCGGAGCCGCCCGCGGCGAAGACCGGCAAGGCGGTTGCCGTCGTCGGGTCGGGGCCGGCGGGGCTCGCGTGCGCCCAACAGCTCGCGAGGGCGGGACACTCGGTGACCGTTTTCGAGCGGGCAGACCGAATCGGCGGGCTCCTTCGCTACGGCATCCCCGACTTCAAGATGGAGAAGCGCTTCCTCGATCGCCGCCTGGCGCAGATGGAGGCGGAGGGCGTCGTCTTCCGCACTTCCGTCAACGTCGGCAAGGATATCGACGCGCGCGAGATGCTCAGCCAGTTCGACGCGGTCTGCCTGACAGGCGGCGCGACTCTGCCGCGCGACCTCGACGTGCCTGGCCGCGAGCTCAAGGGCGTGCACTTTGCGATGGAGTACCTGCCGCAGCAGAACCAGCGCGTTGCCGGCGACGACGTGCCAGATCAGATCGACGCCGCGGGCAAGCGCGTGATCATCCTGGGCGGGGGCGACACCGGCGCCGACTGTCTCGGGACGGCGCTGCGCCAGGGCGCCAGGGAAGTGCTCCAGTACGAATTGCTGCCGAAGCCGCCGTCGTCGCGGCCGGAGGACCAGCCGTGGCCGGCATATCCGATGATCTACCGCGTGTCGGCGGCGCACGAAGAGGGCGGCGAACGCGACTACTCGATCCTGACGAAGCGGCTTTCGGGCGAGAACGGGGTGCTGAAGCAGCTCCACGGCGTGCGCCTGGAGTGGGTCAACGAGAATGGCCGCCCGGTGATGAAGGAAATCCCCGGCTCGGAGTTCACGGTTGAGGTCGATCTTCTCCTCCTTGCGATGGGGTTCCTGGGGCCCGAGCGCGCCGGTCTTATCGAGCAGCTCGGGGTCGAGCTCAGCGACCGTGGGAACGTGGTCGCCGACGAGAACAAGATGACGAGCGTGCCGGGCGTGTTCACCGCTGGCGACATGACGCGCGGCCAGTCGCTCATCGTCTGGGCGATCGCCGAAGGCCGCGCCGCGGCGCGGTCGATTGACCAGTTCCTCATGGGTGAGACGGCGCTGCCGCTGCAGTAGTCGCGGTCAGGCGTCGCGGTCGGCCAGGTAGCGGGCGATCGCGCGGAATTCGGCTCGCTGGACCTCGCCAAGGGGCAGCATTTGGAGCAGGCGATCGGCCTCGGCGGCCTGCGCCGCAGCCCGTTCGCGACAGTATTCGGCCGAGCCCGCCGCTTCGAGTGCGGCAACGATCTGGACAACGTCGGCGGGCTCGACCGCCGGTTTCGCGTAGGCAGCGCGGAGAACCGCGCCGGCGATCGGGTGATTCAGCCCGTGGACGACCGGCAGGGTCTTCTTCTTGCGGCTGATGTCGTTGGTGTTCGACTTGCCGGTGATGTCCGGGTTGCCCCAGATGCCGAGGTAGTCGTCCTGGGCCTGGAACGCGGCGCCGACGCTGGCGCCCCATGCCCCCGCGGTCCGGGCTGATGCCGGCGGCGCGCCCGCGAGGATCGCGCCGATCTCCACGGGCGCCGCGAGGAGCGCGCCGGTCTTGCCCGCCACCATCGTCAGATACTCGGCGACTTCGACGCGCTCCCTGGCCTCGAAGGCAAGGTCCTCCCACTGGCCGCGAATCATTCGCTCAATGGCGTTGTTGAGCACGGCCAGCGCAGCCATCCGCCGCGAGACCTCGCCCGCGCCGTGCGTGAGCGCGGCGATGGCCCGCGTGTAGAGGAAGTCGCCGACATTGATCGCCTGCGCCTCGCCCAGGCGGGCGAAAGTCGTCGGGCGATTGTGGCGGACGAGGTCGTGGTCCTGGATCTCGTCGTGGACGAGCGAGAAGTTGTGAACGAGCTCGATTGCCACGGCGCCGGCCAGGGCGTCGGCCGGGTTGGCGCCGAAGGATTCCGCGGCAAAGAGGCAGAGCGCGGGACGGATGCGCTTGCCACCGGTGGCGAGCGGTTGTCCTTCGCCGTCCTCCCAGCCCATGACGTAACGCGCGGCGGCCTCGATCGGCGAGGCGCCAGGGCCGATCGCCTCCCGGAGGGCGCGTTCAATCGCGTCGCGGTAACGCCCCAGGATCGCGAGCCCGTCGCTGACTGACATCGAGGTCAAGGTTTACGCCGGCGCGAGCGCGTGGCTGGTAGCCGAGCCGTTCGTCGCGGCGCGCGACTGCAACGCCTGGAGCGTGCGCGCTGCGATGCCCGAGGCGTCGAGCTGGTGGATCCGGCGGAACGTTGCCTGCGGCCCATGGTCGACGATGGCGTCCGGCATCGTGAGGGCGCAGAGCCAGCGGTCGGCGAGCCCGTGCTCGGCGAGCAGTTCGAGGACACCTTCACCAAAGCCGCCCGCGAGGACGTTCTCCTCGGCGGTAATTACGCCCCGCGTCCTCGCGGCCGTGGCGAGGATCAGGTCCCCGTCGAGCGGCCGGGCGAAGCGCGCGTTGATGACCGCAGCGTCCACGCCCTCTTTCGCGAGAATGTCGGCGGCCTTCAAGCATTCCGCCACCGTGACGCCGAAGCCGATCAGCGTCACGTCCGCGCCGTCGCGAAGCAGCTCGCCACGGCCGACGGGGATCTCCTGCATTGGGAGGTTTGTTGGGGCGCCGGGTCCCTTCCCGCGCGGGAAGCGCACCGCGAACGGACCGTCGTGCCGAGTGCCGGTATACAGGAGGTCCCGCAGCTCGCGTTCGTCCTTTGGGGCGGAGACGACCATGTTCGGCAGGCAACGGAGGTAGCTGATGTCGATGAAGCCCTGGTGCGTCTTCCCGTCGTCGCCGACGAAGCCGGCGCGATCCAGGGCGAACACAACCGGTAGATTTTGGACGACAACGTCGTGGACGACCGAATCGAATCCGCGCTGCAAGAACGTGCTGTAGATCGCGGCGATCGGCCGCATGCCCTCGGTTGCGAGGCCCGCCGCGAACGTGACGGCGTGCTGCTCGGCGATGCCGACGTCGAAGACGCGGTCCGGATGCTTCTTGTGGACAGATCGGA
>JAKALX010000327.1 GCA_021823905.1 Chloroflexota bacterium
TCTCTTGGTCCGGGACGGACCAGTACTACTACCTCCGGAAATGCGCAAATGACGACCCGATTGGCTCGGGGTCGTCGTCGAGTCCTATCCGGGCCGCAGTGAATGACACCGCCTTCAAGCAGCTTGGCCCGCTCACCCAGGGCACCTGCTTCCGAGTGACGGCGAAGAAGGACTGGAGCTGGCCCACCGGTTCCTCATGGTGGACCGGGACACTCCGCTACTAGTCCGGAGCAGCGCGGCCGGATCACCGCGATCCGCCCCGCATCATGGGAAGCCACCCCGATTGTTGTCGGGATCCCGGAACTATCGCGGGAGGACGACTCGAACGACTTCGGAGAGACCACGAATTACTCAGGATGGAGCGCACCGTCCAGCCATCGAGAGCTTCCGAGTCATCGGGATCGGGAATGCGGCGATCGCGAAAGCTGTCGGAGTGTGAACACATGAGCCAGCCAAAGAAGCAGTTCTTCAGACGGGAGGCATGGCGCATAGGCTGTGTGGCAGTTCTCGTTGCGCTGAACGTCTCCGCGTGCGGAAGTCCAGACGGCTTCGGTGGCGTGAATGACACTCAGCGTGAGATCGCCGCCGCCAGAGCGACGACGCCGCTTCCGCCGGGGAGCTCGTTCTCGACAATTAAGTTGGACTCGCACGGCATGTACCAAGCCGGCGCTGGAACAAATATGATCCAGTTTCAGGCGGTATGCGCTTGGTTCGGCTATTGGGCGAGCGCGATCGCAGACCAGAATGATGACGCCGAGGCCAAGGCGTCGGAGATGGCCGAAGAGATCAAGACCTGGCCGACCTATGTCACCTCCGACACCTCCCTCCGATCGTATTGGGATTCGATCATCGAGCAGGCGAGACTCGGGGATCCGAGCGGTCTGAGGGACATGATTCAGAACAACTGTCAATGAACAGGACGAGCCGCGCAGTTGCGGTGATCCTCGCTGCCGGGACCATCGTCATTGGCGTCGTCGCGGTCGCCAATGCTCCCCGCCTCGGGACGAGCGAAGGACAGCCGTCAGCCTCTCAGAATGGGGCAAGCGCCGCTATCGTCGTCGTTAAGCGGGGAACGATCCGAAGCGTGGTCGTACTCGACGGCGTGGCAGTCCCGTCGTCGAACAGCGGGATCGATGCACCGGCCTCCGGCTCGATCAAAGAGCTTCGGGCAACGATCGGCGCCAACGTCCATGCCCACCAGGAACTTGGTCGCATTGAAAGCACCGCTGGGCTCACGGTCGCGCTCGTTGCCCCCGTTGCTGGGGTAGTCCGCTCCTGGTCAGTTTCGATTGGGGATCGGGTACGGAGGGGCGACCTCCTTGGAGAAGTCGACCCTAGGAGATTCGAAGCCGATGTCGTGGTCGCGCCCGAACTCCTCTATCGATTCTACGGTCCGCCGATCGCAACTACCGTCAAGCTGGACAAGGGACCAGCTCCGTTCGAATGCCCATTTGGCTCGCTCGGCGCACCGATCTCGGGGAACGAAACCGACCCATCGGCGGTCCCTGTTCACTTGAAGTGCTTGATCCCTGAGGACGTAAGAGTGTTTGCCGGCGTGCGTCTGAAGCTGGCCGCAGTGACAGGCGAGTCAACCGGCGCGTTGCTTCTGCCCCTCCAGGCAATTGCTGGCGAGTCCGATCGGGGCTTTGTCACCCTCGTAGATGCTAAGGGCAACACTTCCCAGCGCGGTGTCGTTCTCGGATTGACCGATGGAGTGAACATCGAAATCGTCCAAGGCCTGACTGACGGCGATCGTGTCACGGTTCCGCCTGCCGACGCGCAAAGCACAATGACGCCCTGACGGAGGCCCTCGTGCTCAGTCTGCGGGGTGGTTCCAAGGCCGTTGAATTGGCCGGTGGGAAGACTCTGACGCTCTTGCGATCGGCCTCCCTCGACGTCTCTCCGGGTGAGATCGTTGCAATCAGCGGACGCTCTGGATCGGGAAAGACCACTCTGTTGCAATGCCTGGGCCTGCTCGACAGCTTCGATCACGGAACATACGTCGTGGACGGCATCAACATCGCCGAGCTGTCGGACCGAACCCAATCGGAGTTGCGAGGCCGGCGGTTTGGCTTCATCTTCCAGCAGTTTCACCTTCTGGCACGGCGCTCCGCAATCGCGAATGTCATGGCGCCCGCTCAGCACGGCACGCTGGCTGAACTTCGATCGTCGAAGGCTCGTGCACTCGATTTGCTCGAGAGTGTCGGGCTCGCTGAACGCGCGTCCGCCTTACCATCGCAGCTCTCCGGCGGTGAGCAACAGCGCGTGGCGATTGCGAGGAGTCTGATACGCGATCCGCTCTACGTTCTTGCCGATGAGCCGACGGGATCGTTGGACCCGGACACTGGAGAGCAGGTGCTTCGCCTCCTCATTGGCATCTGTCGTCGACAGAGCCGGGCTTTACTCCTCGTGTCGCATGACGAGGCCGTGTCGTCCCGTGCCGACCGGCGGTTGAGGCTTGTGCATGGCGAGATCGAGCGCAGATGAGTACGGTCGGCTTGATAAATGCGGCCCTCGGTGAAGTTGCCGCCTACAAGGGGCGAACCGTTCTGTCGATCATGAGTGTCGTCGTTGGCATCGCTTCGATTACGCTCATCGTTGCCGTTGGCGAAGTGGGCCGGGCGGCGGCTGTCGCAGCCCTTGAGCGTCAGTCAGGTCGATCGGCGACCGTCAACGTCGGTCTGGTGGTCTCCAGCTCGGCCCAACTGGATTCTTACGGCGTTGCGAGCCAACTGAGCGAGACGGCCAAGCTCAATGGAGCCACAGCTTCCGCCGTCGCCTCGAGCGTCGGCGGTTCAGTATCAACCCACAGCGCGGAACGCCCCACACAGATTGTAGGTACCCAGCCCGATCTCGCGATCATTAGGCGGTTCCGAATCGTCTCGGGACGATGGATCATTGCGAGCGACCAACACAGGCTCGCACCCAGCATCGTCTTGAACAAGCCGCTGGCAGCGGACCTCGGCGTTGTTCTGGCGACCGACAGTGTGCTGAACGCCAGGATGAGCGTCGGCCAGAGCGTGAGTGGGGTTATCGTCGGGATCGTCGACGACGGACAGCCGACATCGGTGGCGTACGTGGCCCTTCCTGCCCTCCGTGAGTGGGCGCTGGCGAGTCCAACTCCGAGTCTCCTCATCTGGGCGCCACCCAACCGAGTCGGGTCGATATTGGATCGGATGTCGTGGGTGGCCAGCCAGCTTGCGTCACGGATCGAGCCCCAGCGCACTGACAATCCTGAGGCGGTTGACGAGTTCATCCGCCTGATCCAAGCCATTCTTGCTGGCATCGCCGCTCTGAGCTTAGTCAGCGGCGGCATCGGAATCATCAACCTTGGTCTGGTGACTGCCGGCCAGCGAGCGCAGGAGTTCGCCATTCGGCGAGCGTTCGGCGCAACGCGGGCTACCATTTTCGCGATGGTTTGCATCGAGTCCGCTTTGACGGTGTCGGTCGCAGGCGTGGCAGGCATTGCAATCGCGGCTGCTGGCACTGCAGCATTGTCCGCCCTCGCATCTGCGTCGATCGGCGTTGACGACTTGCCCCCGTTCCCTCTCTCGGCCGCATTGCTTGGCGCACTCGTGTCGATCGTCCTGGCACTCGGTGCGGGCCTGGCCCCGGCCAGGGCGGCGACGAGCAAGAGCATCATCCGGGGAATCCGCGACTAGGCGCCAACTGATCAACTAACAGGTCTGATCGGCCTTTCCCGTGAAGCTTGGCTCGACCTCCCGGTCGGCCGAGGCGAAACCGGCGGCCAGCAGGCGTCTGGCCCTCCGGCCCAGTTTGGCGAGGCGGCTCAACACGACCTGCGGAACGGACACGAAGACGAGCCAGGATAGGCGCAATCTGGCCTCACGGCGAATGCTCTCGACTGGGACGTGGATCTTCTCGTCCAGTCCCGCCCGTTACGTGGAAACTGAACCGTACTGGGTTCCGTGGAGACCCTGACGGTTGAAATCAGGTGGCGGCGCTCACCTCCCCCTTGGCATAGTAGGCCGCCTCGAACTCAGCCGGTGGCAGGTAGCGTAGGTCTCGTGGAGACGGCTGGTGTTCCACCAGTGGACCCACTCGGCGGTGGCTACCTCGACCTCATCTGCCGAGCGCCAGGGTCCCGCATGGCGCCGGTGCGAATGTCAAGCGAAAACAGGACCACCGTGATCGCGTAATACAGGACCACCCGACGATGGAGTGCACCTGGATCCGATGAGCGCTGGCGACCTCCTTGTCGGGCAGGCGCTCGGTACAGCGGATCGAGAGGTACTGGGCGAGCTCAAGGAGTGGTGGACGAGATCGCTCAACCGGCACCCCGCGCGCCTAGAGCGCCATCTCAAGCGCATCGAGCGCGAGGCCGGCGCGCGGGGTGGTCGCCACCCGCCAGCCTGAGCCATCAATTTACGAGGCACACACGACGACATCGGCTCTGGGTCGTCCGAGGACGCGTATCACTCCCGCCCCCGGACGGCCGAAGGGGACCCGCCGGCCCCCACGAACCCGCTACCCGGCGCTCAAGAAGGCCGCCTGAGGCAGTTTGGCCGCAAGCGCAGAAGGCGGTTGCTCTGTCCGCTGAGCTACGGGGACGAAGACGCGGAGCGCGCCCAAGAGGGGACGCGGTCAGAGCCCGGCGGAGCCTCTTCGCCGGGTGATCATCTCCGGACGGTGAGGACGGGGCCACCCCGGAGGGCGGCTCCGCGTTTCGCGCCGGGCTCACC
>JAKALX010000328.1 GCA_021823905.1 Chloroflexota bacterium
CAAGGACCAGAACGCGGTGATCCGCTCGGTCCTCTTCCGCGGCGTCCTCCCCGGGCTCGAGCTCAAGGACGGCGACCGCGTGCTCGCGCACGGCCGCGTGGCCATCTACCCCCAGCGCGGCGAGCTCCAGTTCAAGTGCGACTTCGTCCGGCCCGAGGGCGTCGGCCTGCTCGCCGCGAAGTACGAAGAGCTCAAGCAGCGGCTCGAGGAGGAAGGGCTGTTCGACCCAGCTCGCAAGCGCTCGCTGCCGCGCTTCCCGCGTCAGATCGGGGTCGTCACGTCACCGACCGGCGCGGCGCTCCAGGACATCAAGAAGGTGCTCTCCCACCGCTGGCCGCTGGCCACGCTGATCCTCGCGCCCGTCCTCGTCCAGGGCGAGCAGGCGCCCGGCCAGATCGTCGCCGCGCTGCGCGGCCTTTCGCGTGAGCCAGGGCTCGACCTGGCGATCGTGGCGCGCGGCGGCGGCTCGATCGAAGACCTCTGGGCGTTCAACGACGAGCGGGTCGCCCGCGCCATCTTCGGCTTCCCGGCGCCGGTCGTTTCGGGGGTTGGCCATGAAACCGACGAGACGATCGCTGATCTGGTGGCTGACCTGCGTGCCGCCACGCCCAGCAATGCCGCCGAGCGTTGCAGCCCCGACATTCGCCAGCTCGCCCGCGCGCTTCGCGTGCTCGATCGTTCGATGTCGTCGGCAGCCCGCGAGGCCGTCGCCGCGCACGCTGCCGGCGTGGAGAGCCAGGTCTTGCGGCTGCACCACGCGCTTCCCGATCTCGCGGAGAAGGCACACGGCGTGGACCGGGTTCTCCGCGAGCTGCAGAGATGCCTCGAGCGCGCCTGCGCGACCGACCGCGCCCGCTTCGAACACGCGAGCGCCCGCGTTGCCGGGCTCGACCCGCGCGCCACTCTTGCGCGCGGGTTCGCCATCGTCCAGCAGGCCAGCGGCAAGCGGAGAGTCGTGAATAGCGTGAAGAAGGTGCGCCCCGGTGACCGCCTGTCGGTTTCGGTCGCCGACGGTGCGTTCTGGACGGAGGTGAGCTGATGGCCGTGCAGAAGTCGTTCGAACAGCTCTACGCGGCGCTCGAAGAAAAGGCCCGCCGGCTCGAAGAGGGCAATCTCGGTCTTGAGGAGTCGCTCAAGCTCTACGAGGAGGGCGCCGCGATCGTCGACGAGTTGCGCGCGATCCTCGAAGCCGCCGAGCTCAAGGTGAAAACGCTGCGAAGCCGTTTCGATGAGGACGAAGCCCAACTCCGCGAGGTCGAATCCGAGTACGACGGCTTCGACGCTGAGGCTGACGAGTGACCGAGCCACTGCGCGTCGCCTGGTTGACCACCGGCCGCGGCCCCGGTTCGTTTGGCGCACTGGAATATGCGTTCCGTGCGATCGATCGGGGATTGCCGGTCGAGATCGCAGTTGCCTTCCTGAATCGCGAACGGGGCGAAGCCGAGCCCACCGACCGGCTGATTGCGATGGTGGAGAAGGGTGGCGTGCCCGTCGAAACGCTCTCGTCGGTCGCCTTCCGCAAGGCGCGCGGCGGGAAGCTTTCGAAGCCCGGCGAGCCACTTCAACCCTGGCGTCTGGAGTACGACGGCGCCGTCGCGAACATCCTCGCGAAGCACGACTTCCAGCTCGGCGTGATGTTCGGCTACATGCTCATCGCCACCGAGCCGCTGTTCAGCCGCTTCACCTTCATCAACGACCACCCGGCGCTGCCTGACGGCCCAATCGGGACATACCAGGAGGTCATCGCCGAGCTGATCCGCACCGGCGCCCGCGAGTCCGGGTGCATGATGAACCTCGTCACGGGCGACGTGGATCGGGGCCCGGCCATCAGCTACTGCCGCTATTCGATTCGCGATGCCGCGAACGAGAGCCTCTGGGCCAGCCCGCCTGCTGCCTCGGCGCCGCTGGCCGAACTCCAGGAGTCGCCGTTGTTCGCCGACATCCGCCAGCGCGGCATTCAGCGCGAGCGTCCGTTCCTCGTCGAGACCCTGCGCGCGATCGCGGAGGGGCGCCTCGCGGTCCCCCCGCCGGCGCCCGTGGATCTGACCAGTGCAGTCGAGTCAGCGCCCGCGCTCGCCCCATAGCGACGACGGACGGACCCGACAGACCATGGTTCCCCGGGCGGTGGGAGAAAGTGCGTGATGCGGATCCATATCGCCGAAGATGACGCTGGGGCAGCGGACCGAGACCGCGGCGCGCTCTTCCTGCCCACACGGGCGACTGCGTCACAAACGCGCGCCCTGGACGTGCCGCTTGAGAGAACCTGTCGCCCCGTTCCGAGGAAAAGCTAGTCGTCTGCGTGCTCGTCGCTGTGCACGACGAGCGCCGGTATCCCGCAGCGCCGGATAACGTCTTCCGCGACCGACCCCAGGAAAAGGCGCTTCAGCCCTTTCCTCGCGTGCGTCGCCATCACGATCAGGTCTGCTCCCTGCGCGCGCGCCTGCTCCACGATCACGTCCGAGGAATTCCCTTCCGCCACAACCGTGTGCCACGTTGGCGCGCCATGCTTCGCGCGCACGGCGTCGAGGTAGGCGCTTGCCGCCGACTCCGCCGCGACCGCAACTTCCTGCGCCGCCGCGACCGATCCCGACGCTCCGAACGACTCCGCGGCCGTCGCGCCGATGATCTGACCGTACCCCGGAGTCACTTCGACCAGCACCACCGCTGAATCGAACCGTCGCGCGATCTCCTTCGCCGGCGCGATCGCCGCCTCCGCTTCATCGGTGCCGTCGAGGGGTATGAGAATCTTCGAAAACATGCGCAGCTCCTTACGGGACGTCCTACCCGAGTGTACCAGCGATGCTTCCCTCGCGGCGGATCCGCGTACGATGCCCTCGCCATCATCCCCGGAGGATTCGCGTGGACTACAGCAGGTACCAGCATCTGATCGTCGAAGTCAACGAAGCCGTCGCGAGCATCACCATCAACCGCCCGGAGGTGTTCAACGCCGCCAACAACGTCCTCCATCGCGAGTTCACCGAGATCTGGGGCGACATCGACCGCGACCCCGCGGTTCGGGTGGCGGTTATCACCGGCGCCGGCAACCAGGCGTTCTCGGCTGGCGGAGATCTTACCGACATGGGTGTTCGCGCCGGGCTGAGCGGCCAGGAACGTTTCAACGCCCTGACCGCCCTGATGAAGGAAGCCGAAGAGGTCGTCTACTCGATGGTTCGCTGCGAGAAGGTGATTATCTCGGCGATCAACGGCGTGGCCGTGGGCGCCGGCCTCGCGGTTGCCCTCATGGCCGACATCTCCATCATCGCCGAGGAAGCGCGGCTGACCGACGGCCATGTCCGCCTCGGCGTTGCCGCCGGCGACCACGCCGCGATGATCTGGCCGCTCCTTTGCGGCATGGCGAAAGCGAAGTACTACCTGCTCACCTGCGACTTCGTCGACGGGCGGGAAGCCGAGCGCATCGGCCTTGTGAGCAAGGCGGTGCCCCGCGCCCAGCTCATGGACGAGGCGATGCGCGTTGCGCGTCAGCTTGCCGCGGGCTCCCAGCCTGCCCAGCGCTTCACCAAGAAGGCGCTCAACCAATGGCTCCGGCTCGGGGGCATCACCGCCTTCGACTATTCGGCCGCGCTCGAAATCCTCGGCTTCTTCAGCGACGACCCCGCAGAGGGCGCGCGGGCGGTCATGCAGAAACGGCCGCCGGACTTTCCCTCGAATCGCTGAAGGTCTTCACACCGTGATCCCGTAGAGCCGCTTCGCGTCTTTCCGCAGTTCGGCTCGGAAATCCGGATGGGCGACCGAGATCATCTCCGCCGCCCGCTCGCGCAGCGACTTGCCGCGAAGTCGCGCGATGCCCTGCTCGGTCACCACGTAGTCGACAAAGCTGCGGTGCACCGTCACGATCGTGCCCTCCGGGTGTCCGGCGACGATCCGCGGCTTGCGCTCGTTTCCGACAAGCTGCGACGACGGCAGCACGACCACCGAGCCGCCCGCGGCCGTCGACGCGCCCACGGCGAACGCCGCCTGCCCGCCAGTCCCGCTGAAGATAAGCGGGCCCATCGTCTCGGACGACGCATTGCCGGTGATGTCGACCGCCATCGCGTTGTTGACGGCGACGAAGTTCTCGATTTGCAGCAGGTTGCGAAGGTCGTCCGTATACGTGAAGTCGTAAAGCTCGAAGCGCTCATCGCTGCCGATGTAATCCAGCTCCTCCTGCGACATCTGGACGAGCGCGCTCGCCACGAACTTCCCCGGGTGGAGTGGCGAATACTTCGAGTTGACCACGCCCTCCTTGACGAGGTCGACCAGGCCGCCGGGCATCAGCTCGGTGTGGACGCCGAGGTCGTGCTTCTCGTGGAGGAACACCGGCAGCGCCGCCGAGACGTCGCCGACGCCAAACTGCATTGTCGCCCCGTCGTGCACGATTTCGGTGGCCACGAGCGTGCAGATCACCTGTGCCGCTAGCTCCGTCTCTTCGCTGCGCGGATTGATTACCAGGGGCGACGGTTGCGGTATGTACTCGGCCAGGCGCTCGAATTGGTCGACGTGGATCCGGTTCTGGCCGCCCGTGCGGATGAACTCCGGGTGCACCTCGCCGACCAGCTTCTTCGCCGACTTCGAGATCGTCGGCCCGAACCAGACGCCGCCCCCAAACGAGCACCAGCCGTCCTCGTCCGGCGGTGAGATTGGGATCAGCGCCACGTCGAACCCCAGATCGAGGCCTGGCGGCAGCTTCCCGGTTCGCCAC
>JAKALX010000329.1 GCA_021823905.1 Chloroflexota bacterium
CCGATACGGCATGGCCGCCAATTTGGCGCTGAACCCGGGCCACGAAACCGGCGCCGCGGCTCCGGCCGGAGAATGCTCAACAGTGGTCATGCCGTCCTCCTGGAACGCCGCGCGGGGAGCCGGAGCTCCCCGCGATACGAGTCTCTTCCGGTGGGCGAACGCTAGTTGGCCGGGATGATCGGCCGGGTCTTGTCGATGACCTGCATCGCCGCCGAAGCTGGGAACATGAGCGGCGTCCAGGTGCCTGTGCGGCCTTCGTTGTCGGTGGCTGTGATGACCATGTCGACGTTACCGACGGGGGCGTCGGACGGAATGACCCACGACGTGGTCCAGAACGAAGCGTTCGGTGGATCTTTCGGATGAGCGCCATACTTGGCCGGATCGACGGTGGCGCCGTTCTTGAGCGCTACCGTGACGGACTTCAGCTCCTTGTCCGTCAGTTCCTTGCCGGTGGCCGGATCGATGACCCGGATGCGGAAGACCATCTGCTCGTTGCGCGCGAACTGGTTCATCTGGATGCAGCTCTGAGTCGGGGCGTCTGCCTTGGCAATGTTCTTGCTGCCGCGGACGACGTCGACGTCAACGGTGAGTTTGACGGCGGCGGCCGGAGCCTTCGTCGCGGTGGTGGCGGCGGCGGCCGTGGTGTTGTCCGCCGGTGGCTGAGTCGGCGTCTTGTTGTTGTTGCTGTCGTCGCCGCCGCAGCTGGCGAGCAGCGCGGGAATGGAAGCGACAGCCATCGAGCTTGCGGCAACTTTGAGGATGCGGTTCTTCTTCATGATGCTGGCTAGATTCCTCCGTGGGTTTCCTTGGTCAGTTGGCCCTTTGTGAAGTTCCCAATCAATGGACTGCTAGGTCAGATCATTCGTCCCCCGTGGTCCATGATTTGGTTGATTTGGGTCATGGCTTCGCCGGCGTCGGTTTGCCAGATTCGGCGCGCATCGCGATGACAACCCGCAGGAACACGACAATGAACGTCGTCCAGATGATCGCCACCAGCGCCGCCACAACGAACGGCGCCCAGTCCCGAACGCTCTGCAGACCAAAGTCAGCGTTTGCGTGGACTTTTACGGGGCCGACCGACTTGAACTGGAAGTCGGCCTGAGACGCCGCGAAGTCCTTCGTGCCGTTGAAGTAGACGCGCGCTTTGATGTCGCCGACCCAGGTGGGCTTGAACGAAACGGTTGCCGTCCCGGTCGAGTCGGTCGTGGCTTCCGCCATCTTCATCGGCAGCGGGCCAAACGCGTCGGTAATCACGTAGAACTTCAGCATCACGCCGCTGATCGTTTTACCGGACTTGT
The DNA here is from genome assembly GCA_021823905.1 of Chloroflexota bacterium. Lineage (GTDB taxonomy): Bacteria > Chloroflexota > Dehalococcoidia > Tepidiformales > Tepidiformaceae > JAKALX01. The sequence continues at coordinate 1,299 of JAKALX010000329.1, forward strand.
CGGTGAGCGTGGCGCTGGCCGTGACGGGCTTGCCCGGCGTTTGGTCAGGCGTCGGATTGACCGTGATCGTCGTCACCTGGGGCGTGTCTTCCGCCTGGGCCGTGGCGAGCAACGAGAGCGCGCCCACAACCCCGAGAAGTGCGACCGCGACAAGGCTGCGAATCCGCATGGCTATTTCCCTCCCGCGGCGGCTGGAACCGCGCCCGAGCCAGCAGCCTCAAAAGCGCTTGACCCGCCCTCAAGCTCGGCTTCGTACTCGTGGATGGAGATGACCGGGAAGAGGCGGAAGAAGAGCATCAGGAACCAGGGGATGGCCGCCGCCGCCGCCGCCGTGATGGCGACTTCGACCCAGGTCGGGTGATACACCGTCATCGTGTTGGTCTCGATGATGGACTCGGCAAGTCCAGGCACGACGATGAGGAAGCGCTTGACGTACATCCCGAGGACCATCGCCAGCGCCGCCACGGTAATGCCGGGGATGTTCCGGGTCGGCGGCAGCGCGATCACGAGGACCGGCAGGATGATGCCCCCGATGGTGAAGAGCCAGAAGAGCCAGGCGAGGTCGCCGGTGAGTAACAACTCGAGTTGCGGCCCCGTCTCCTCGCTCATCTTGTAGCCCTCGGTCACGTACTCGGAGATCATGAAGTAGAGGTAGGCGCAGCCGAGGACGATGAGGCCGTATCCGAGCATCTTGAAGTGCCGCTCGGTGACGATCGCCTCCAGGTGATAGGCCTTGCGAAAGACCGCCATGATCACCACGAGCGCCGCCACGCCCGAGAAGACCGCGCCAAGAACGAAATACGGCGCGAAGATCGTGCTGTTCCAGCCAGGGCGGACCGTCACCGAGAAGAGCCAGGCGAGCACCGACGGCACCGCGGCCGCCACCGGGATGATCAGGATCGACATCACCGTGATGCTCTGGGCGAGGACGCGCTTTTGACCGGGGCGCCCGCTCCAGCCGAGCGACAGCACCCGATAGAGGAAGCGGCGAACCTTGCCGACCTTCGCCCCGATCGTGTCGCGGCAGAGCGCGAAGTCGGGAATGAGCGGGAGATAGAGAAAGAGAATCACCGCGACCAGGTAGTTCGTGACCACGATCACGTCCCAGACGACGGGGGAGCCAACCTGGCCGTAGCGGATCAGATACCACGCGCGGTCGGGACGGCCCAGGTCGAACACGGGAAATGCCGCGCCCGCGAGCGCGGCGGCAAGGCCGATCGACTCCAGCATCCGCGTCAACCCGCGGCGCCAGGGCACGTCCGTGAGGCGCAGGATCGCCGACGCGATCGCGGCGCCGTAACTGATGCCCATGAAGAAGATGAGGTTGCTGATGTAGAAACCCCACGACACGTGCTGGTCGAGGCCGGTGACGCTCAGGCCATCCTTGAACTGGACGGCGAGGCCGGCCGCGCCCCAGGCGATCACGGCCGTGAGGGCTGCGAAGATGGTCCACCATCGCCAGCCACCCTGGTTGATGGGGCGCATGGCAAGCTCGCGGATGTCGGGTGCGGCAGTCGTGGTCATGCCTAGAACTCCAGGTCCTGGCCGTGACCGGCCACGTACCAGACACGGGGGCTGGTGTTCAGCTCTTCCTTGTACCGGTAGGCGTCGTTGTCGTAGAGGAACTTCGAAAGCTGGTACGTCTGGCTCGAGCTGTTCGTCATCACGTCGCTGTTCAGATCCGCGATGTAGAGCGCGTCCATCGTGCACGCCTCCACGCAGAACGGAACCTTGCCCTTCTCGGCGTTGTGAACGCAGAGGATGCACTTGCCGACGGTCCCCTTTTGCTGCGGCACGGGGAACTCCGGCATGGGGTTGGCAAACGGCGTCTTCGGCTTCAGAGGTTCGTGGTAGTTGAAGTAGCGCGCCTCATAGGGGCAGGCGACCATGCACATGCGACAGCCGATGCACTTGCTCTGATCGACGAGGACGATGCCGTCGTCGCGCTTGAACGTCGCCGCCGTCGGGCACACCTTCAGGCAGGGCGGGTTCTCGCACATGTTGCAGATGCGCACGAAGTAGCTGTTGCGGCCGGCGTCGTCGGTGGATTTGAGAACCTTGATCCACTCCTGATCCTTGGGGAGGTAATGCTCCTTCTGACAGGCGTCCGTGCAGGCCTTGCAGCCATCGCAGCGCCGCAGATCGATGACAAACGCCCATTGCCTCTTGCTGCCCGCTGCCTGGTTCGTCTTGCCGTGGGTCTCGGTCTTGGTCTCCGCGACCGGGATCTGGGACAGTGGTATGACGGTGGCCGCGGCCATCCCGGCCGCCGCCACTCCCAGGCTCCCGAGGAGACGGCGGCGAGAGAGAGGCCGGCGTTCACCGCCGGGGACGGGGTCTTCCCCTTGCTGGCGCTCGTCCATGGGATCGTTCTTCCTCACTGGCTCTGCTGGCGCCGTGAGCTCTCCGTCTCAGGCGCTCGCAAGCCATCATCTTGGTGCGGAGTGGCTCAAAGAACGGCCGCTCGGCCCCCTGCTAACGGGCCGGAAGGCGTCGATTGCACCCACAACCGATGCGTGAAAACACGCGATCGGACGCCGGATCACACACCAGTCGAGAACGCAATCGGGGAAAGTCCACGCGTGGAAATACGTATTCGATGTCTGAAATAGGTATGATGCATTCGGGCGGCTGCGACAGAACCGCGGTGCGCCCTCAGAACCAGCCCGCCGCTTCCTACCGGCAGAACTCGCGGAACCCTGCCGTCTCCAGGCGAGCCAGGCCGGGCGTGAGCATCATGCCATCGACGCCATGCCGCTCCAGGAGCGCCACCCCTCGTTCGGGCCCCAGGACAAAGGCCGCCGTCGCGATCGCGTCAGCCAGCATCGCCGTCGGCGCTATCACGGTGACGCTGGCCACCGTTTGAACCGGCTGCCCTGATCCCGGATCGAGAATATGGTGCCCAACGCCCTCTGGCCGCGGGCGCTCGTAGTCGCCAGAGGTGGAGACCGCGCCGTCGTTGAGCTCAACGGTCTCCACAAGCGCCTCGAGTTCACGGGGATGGCGAACGCCAATCCGCCACGGGCGACCGCCGGCGTTGCGCCCGTGGACCAGCAGGTCGCCGCCTGCGTTGATGCCGTACCCCGGGAACGCCGCCAGCTCCTGGCCGGCAAGGTCCATCGCGAAGCCCTTCGCCACGGCACCGAGATCGAGGAGCAGCGGACGCTGGAGAGTGACCGTCTGGGCGGCTGCGTCCAGGCTGACGTCGTGGTAGCTGGCGCTGCCCGTGCCGCTGGGAGCGCCCCGCCTGCGCTCACCGGTGCGGTAGTTGCGATCGAAGCCGAGCGACTCCATGGCGGCGCCAACGGTCGGGTCGAACGCGCCGCCTGTCTCCTCCGCGACGGCCAGGGCGAAATCGAGGGCGCGCCAGAGGAGGGGACTGACC
>JAKALX010000330.1 GCA_021823905.1 Chloroflexota bacterium
ACGAGGTGCTTGCCGGGAAAGGAGTCGAGCGTCACCTCTTCGCGCTTCTTGTTGCGAAGCGTGAAAGGCGGGGCGGGCTGGCCAACTTCAATTGTCATGTAATCGAGTCTAGCGGCCCGCGCTCCAACCGCGCTACCACCCGATCCGCCTCAAAGGAGATGTTACCGACGGAGCGGGTGATGCCTCATGCGTCGTCTGACCGAAAGGCACAGGACCGGAGGGCCACGCCGCGTCAGAGCGCGGTCGAGTATGCGGAGGCTGTGCGTGGTCGTTAGGGTGCAACGGGGGTCGGCGCCGTCGGGAGATAAATGCGCGGACCTGCGCCACCTGCGCTATCCACCGATGGCGGCCCAAGCCTCAATTGGCTCGGCGAAGCCTTTCAGTTCGAACATTCCGCGCTCCCGGAAGGTAAACCCCTTGCCCGCGCAGAGGTCGCGAACGACCGCCGCGACCAGCACCTCGCCGGGTGCGGCACAATCGCAGAGCCGAGCAGCGAGTTGCACGGCCGTCCCGTACAGGTCTTGTTCTTCTTCGAGCGGTTCGCCGGCGTTGATGCCGACCTTCACCGCGAACGCCTTCGCCGGGTCCTCCGCCCCCTCTCGTGAGATGCGCGCCTGCATCCCGAGGGCAGCCTCGACCGCCTGCGATGCCGAACCGAACGCGGCCATAATTCCGTCGCCTGTGTGCTTGACCTCCGTCCCCCCATGTTCAAGAAGGGTTCTTCGAACGATGAGGTTGTGCGCTCGCAGGATCTCCTGGGCGCGCTCGTCCCCGAGCCGCTGCGTGAGCGACGTCGAATCGACCAGGTCCGTGAAGAGAACGGTGACCGCTCCCGGGCGGCGCACCCGGTCGATGCGGGGCGCCAGCCGTACTCCGAGAAACTGGCTCAGGGCGGCCATGCCCGGCCCGGGATCCTCATCCCATGGCTCGTGCGCCTCACCCTCGAGCGGCACCAGCCGCGCGTCGGGAAGTGCGGCAGCCAGCCTCCTTCCAAGCTCAAACGGGATTGCCCGAGACCGCCTGCGATGGAGCACCAGCGCGGGCATCGAGAGCCGGGGCAGCAGGTCAGTAACGTCCAGGCTGAACCCGAGCTCGTAGAGCGTTGCCGCAACGTTGCTGGAGATGCTCTTCCACGTCACCTGGCTACGCGCGAAGAGGTTGTCATGGATCGACGGGTTGGTGGCGCGGCTCATGGCCATGCCCCCAACCTCCGGGGTGTTGCGGAGCATGTCGACGTACGTCTTCAGCCGCTCCGGCGACGCGATGTCTCGGCCCCGTGCATACGTTCCGTCGAGTACCAGGTGCGTTACACGCTCGGGGTGGCGGGCAGCGTAGGCCATGGCGATCGGACCGCCAAACGTCACCGCATAGAGAATCGTGTGCTCCATGCCCAGCTCGTCCATCACCGCTTCGAGATCGCAGACCAGGCCTTCCAGGGTGAGGTCCGGCGCGTCACGGTCGGAGAGGCCGTTTCCGCGCACGTCGAAACGGACGACGGAATAGCGCTCGGCGAGCGCCTCGAACCAGGGCCGAACGTTCGGACGCTCCCAGAGCAGTTCCAGGTGAGACACCCATCCCCGAACGTAGACCAGCCACGGGCCGCTGCCATGGACGTCGTAGGCGATGTTCACGCCATCACGCGTCCTGGCGTATCGAATCGACGCCACAACGTTACTCATCTGACGCGCCAACCATCCGCAGCGTGCAGTGTGGACAAACGCAGCACATAATACGTGCCTTATTATCTTCGCCGTAACGCACGGAGGAAACCATGCCCTGGATCGAGGCCGCACTCGCCACCTTCAACACCGCGCTCCAGCCCGCGAATCGGGAACGACTTGACCCCGAGCTGTTCGCACCCGGACGACCGGTCAAGGACGCGTTCCTCGGTTCGGGAGTGCACGATGACAGCCGGATCTGGAAGGCACTGGAACTATGGCCGAGGTCCGTCGCCGAAGCCTTCAAGGCTGCGCTGCACAGCGCGCTAACGCGCAAAACAGGCGGTCCTATCACGGTGAGCTGGATCGCCTCCTATGACTACGGGCTCGAGGTTTACGAGTCGCAGTCGTTCGACGACAGCCCGGGCGGCCTGACGATCATCGTTCGCTCACGCTACCCGTTCGACCGGCACCCTGCTTCGAGGCGCGCGGCGGCACGCCGGGAGTGACTGGCCGCTCGCAAAGTCTCATTGCGGCGCTCACACGAGCGCCGCGAGTGCGCGGGGGTCTCTGACCGTCACGCTGCCACGTGCGAGCGCGATCCACCCCTCGCGCTGAAAAGCGTTGAGCTGCTTGTTCACGCTCTCCCGGCTGACGCTCAGCATCGAGGCCAGTTCTGACTGGGTGGTCCTGACCTGGAGCGCTCGCGCCGCCCCGGCGTCGCGCTGGCCGCCCGAGAGCGACAAGAGCGCCTTGGCAAGACGCTGCTCGAGATCCAGGAAGCTCAGGTCCGCAAGCGCCTGATCCGTGCGCCGGAGCCGGCCCGCAAGCGTTTCGAGCAGCGCCGCCGCCGCGGTCGCCCGATCGCTCAGCCATGCCACGAACTCGGCCCTCGTCACTACGAACGTCCGGGTGGATACGGTCGCCGTCGCGGTCGCCGTTCGTGGGCCGCCGTCGAGAAGCGCAAGCTCGCCTACGCAGTCTCCCTTCTCGACGAACGCGACGGTGACCTCACCGCCGTCGCTTGAAAGCATGGAGATGCGGACGCGGCCATGGACCACGAGGTGCAGGGCGTCACCTGGATCGCCCTCGCGAAAAAGGACCGAACCAGCGGCGTACGTTCGCTCTTGCCCGGCCGCCGCAAGGGCGTTCAGGTCGGCGTTGTTCAGGCGGGCAAGAAGGGGCACCTGGCGCATGAGACGCAGGTGGGTTGGCTGGTGAACGTCCGAAGGCATGTCGCCAAGCATGGTAGACCTGCACCCGGCGCGCCAGAAGCGATCTTGGCGGGTGTGAAGTACTTCACAGAGCTGCGAGCGACGCGTGGTTAGCCTGCTCTCAATGCGGTCGCCAAGACCAGCACGGGGAGGAACACACCAATGATCGACCCAATGTCCTGGGAAGTCGCTGTGGCGGAACGCGCCGAAAAGCTCGCGAGGCGCGAGCACGCCGAACGGCTCGGTCTCACGACCAGAAGCACGGGCACAGATCGGGGACGAAGTCTCCTCCGATTCTGGCGTGGCAAACGCACTTCGCAACGCCCCGGTCGCGCGCCGGCCAGCGGCTCCGTTCGCACGAGCGATGCGTGACACAGAGCCCATGGGCGCGAGCCGAAGGGGGCCGGATTGTGACACAAGCCCGGCCCCCTTCCGTGCGCCGACGAAGACCGCGGGCGCGGGTTCCCGATTGCCCCGGCAGGCCTTACCAGCCCTTGAAGTGCGGCTCCCGTTTCTCGACGAACGCCCGTGGGCCTTCTTTCGCGTCCTCGGTCGACTGCGCGATGGTCATCGCCAGCTGCGCGACGTCCAGGTGCGAGTCGAACGACATCTCCGCCGAGCGATAGACGAGCTTCTTCGCCAGTTGCACCGCCGTCGCCGGGCCGCGCGCGATCTGGGCGGCGAATTCATGCGCTTTCGGCATCAGCTCGTCCGGCTCGTAGACCGCGGTTACATAGCCCATCTCGAGCGCCTCCTGCGCGCCGAAGAGGCGGCCGGTCCAGATGAGCTCGAGCGCCTTCGACGTGCCGACAATCCGCGGCAAACTCCAGGCGCCGCCGTCGCCGGGAATCAGGCCAACCTTGACGTAGCTCATGCCGAATTTCGCCGTCGAGCTGGCGAAGCGGAGGTCGGCCATCGAGGCCATGTCCATGCCCGCGCCGGCGGCGGCGCCGTTCACGGCCGCTATGTACGGCTTCTCCAGCTGGATGAGCGCGCGCGGGATCGGGTGCACGCGGTTGCGCAGGCTGTGGCGGCGGGTGGCGATGTTCGCCTCTTCGCGCAAAATGCCGCTCCCGGCGGCGGCGGCCTGGACGTTCATGCCGCTGCAAAACCCGCGGCCGGCGCCGGTGATGATGATCGCACCCACGTTCTTGTCGTGGTCCGCTTCCGCGATCGCGTCGTGCCACTCTTCGAGCATCTTGTCGTCGAATGCGTTCAGCCGCTCCGGCTTGTTGAGCGTGATGGTCGCAACGCCGTCGGTGACGTCGTAGAGGATAGCTTCGTAGGGCATCGATTGGCTCCAGCGTGGTGTGCGCCGATTCTACGCCAGCGCGCGGGGAGCCGCCGAATCGACGACGTTTGCTGGACGGGTGAGCGCCCGTGCCTGCGCTACACTGGAAATACCGATGGCCTCTACCACGATCTCGGAGAAGATTCGCAAGCAGCTTGCGGCCCTGCCCGCGCGCCCTGGCGTCTACATCATGCGTGACGCGAAGGGCGAGGTGATTTATGTCGGCAAGGCGGCGCGGCTCAAGGATCGCGTGCGCTCCTACTTCGGCTCGCCGCGCGGCATGGAACCGAAAACGCGCGCCCTGCGCGAGCAGATCGAGGACTTCGAGTTCATCGTCGTCACCAACGCCGGCGAGGCGCTGCTCCTCGAAGCCACCCTGATCAAGCGCCACCAGCCGTTCTTCAACATCCGTCTGAAGGACGACAAGCGCTACCCGTACCTCAAGATCGACCTCCAGAACCCCTGGCCGCGCGTCTTCATCACGCGGCGCATCGAGAAGGACGGC
>JAKALX010000331.1 GCA_021823905.1 Chloroflexota bacterium
CGCGCTCGCAGCCCAGCTACCGCCCGGCCTGGCCTGCGTAGCGTTGGAGAGCCCGCGGCCCAGCCGCTTGATCGGGGCGGCGAGACGGGCCGTTCGCCGGTCGATTTCGTCGCGGTTGTTCTGGAGCACCTGGTTGAGCATGACCGAGCTGAAGAGCACCCAGACCGTGACGCCCGCGAGCGCGATGTTCGTCGCGACGACTGCCGGGTCGGTGGAGATCTCGTCGGGCGCCTTCAGCGCTTCGATGACCTGGATGCCCGGGGTCGGCGGAGGTGGAGGCGAGGCCGTGGCAACGATGGCGGCAACTGCAGTCGCGGAGGCGGGCGGCTGGGTGGGGGTCGGCGACGGCGTGGAGGATGGTGTGGGCGCCGGAGAGGGAGATTGCGAGGGAGACGGTGATGGTGTAGGTGATGAAAGTGGCGCGGTCGCCTGGGCCGCCCCTGCAGCCGCTGGAACGGTAGCTGCTGGTTGCGTCGGGGCAGCCGTCGCGATGGTTGGCGCCGCCGTTGGCGCGGGTGTGGGCGTCGCGGCCGGCGCCGGGGTTGGCGTGGGCGCGGCTGTCGGGGCGGCGCCGGTGAGGGTGAGAATCACGGCCGGCAAGGGGTATGTCTTGCCGAGAATCGTCACCTGTGCGCCAGGCATGAACGCCCTGGCCGGCATGTCCGTCGTGGCCGTCGTGTACGTGTGAGGACCGAAGGTCTGCGCGGGCCAGTAGGCGGTGTCTCCGTCACACGGGCTAGCGGCGATCGGAATTTGCGGACTGCCGTCTCCCCAGTCGAACGTGGCGCTCACGAAGCCGGATGGGAAGACCAGCACCCCGCCGACAACAGAGACAGTGAGCGTGAACGGCACTGTGCCGGAAAGCTGGAAGTTCGTCGCGGCGGGCGAAGTGGTAAACGGATAGTCGGCTGGCGGGTCGCCACAGCCGGCGGCGTGAGCCGTGCCTGGCCTTGCCAGCGCGGCTGGAAACGCGGCCGCCACGGCGCCCGCGAGCACTATCACCAACAGAAACTTCGACGCGAGGACATGCTTCGCCAATTCGGCACCTACTGAGATTCGTCCGCCGGAAGGCTGTCCTCGTCCCTTTCGGCATGGCAATGACCGTCCCCGTTTCACACGGGGCCGGCAATTCCGCGAAGTCTACCGTCGGGGTCAATCGCGGCCAAGCGTGTTTTCCGCAGCGGCACGCATATCACGCGAACCGGTAGGATTCGCAGCCGACGCCTGATCGTCTGGTGAGACCATGGCCGGACGGGACGGCGCGGAGGTCTGCCGGTGCACCTGCGGCGCGCGGTATCGCACCCCTTCTACGGCTGGTACATCGTCGGCGTGGCGCTCGTTGCCCAGTTCGTGGCGATCGGAACGCAAACCTACGCGGCGACCGTGTTTCTCAAGCCGATGACGCAGGACCTGAATTGGACGCGGAGCGAGTTCTCCGCCGTCCAAACGGTTTCGACGTTCGTGATGGGCGTGGTCGGCTTCGTCATCGGCGCCTTGATCGACCGTCGCGGTCCGCGGGCGTTGATGTTGATCGGCGGCCTGGTCTGTGGCGCGGCGTTGATCGCCACGAGCCGGGTCGACAACCTCTGGCAGTTCTACCTTGCCCGCGGCGTGGCCCAGACGATCGGCAACGCGATGCTGGGCAGCCTCGTGGTGAACGTCACCATCTCCAAGTGGTTCATCGCACGCCGCGGGATGGCCGTCGCGATCGCCTCCGCGGGCGTTTCGTTGGGCGGCGTCTTGATGACTCCCCTGGTTTCGATCGTGGTTGACGCCTGGGGATGGCGGGATGCCTGGATCGCGCTGGGTTTCCTTGTCTGGGTGCTGATCATCCCCTCGGCGTTCATCATCCGGCGCGCGCCGGAGGATTACGGCCTTCATCCCGACGGGATCACGCCCGCGGAGGCGGCGCGCATCAGCGCGCTCAAGAAACGGTTGTCCGCGGCGTCCGAGGTGCAGTGGACCCGGCCCGAGGCCGTCAGGACGAAGACGATCTGGCTCATCATCATGGCCTACGGGATCGCCAACGTGGGCATCGGGGCGCTGCTCCTGCACCTGGTGCCGTTCCTGACCGACCACGGCTGGAGCCGGTCGGAGGCGTCCTGGATCTACAGTATCCAGGCCTGGGTGGCGCTCATTTCGAAGCCGGTCTGGGGCGTGCTCATGGACCGCTTCCATCCACGCTACCTCAGCGCCTTCGGGTTCGCGGTGGCGGCGATCGGCGTGTTGGCGTTGCTCTGGGCGGCCCAGTCGAGCTCCTGGATTCCGGTGTCAGCGGCGATGGCGCTCTGGGGCCTGGGCATCGGCGGCGCGATCCCTTTGCAGGAGACGGTCTGGGCGAACTACTTCGGCCGCCAGCATCTCGGCCGCATCCGGGCCGTGGCGATGCCGTTCTCGATCATCTTTGGGGCGGGAGGGCCGCTGCTTGCCGGAGTGCTCTACGACAGCACGGGGAGCTATGGGCTGTCGTTCGTCATCTTCTCGGCGTTCTGGGTCATCGGCTTCGTGCTCATCCTCCTGGCGCGGCCGCCGCTGCACCCGAGCGAACGACGGCCCGCGATCGAACCTTCGTCCCAGCAACACGAACCGGCGGCCGTCCACGGCTGAACCGGCCACGATTACCAGTGACCCGGCCAAACAGGCGAATCCGGGAGCACCTGCGGCGTCGCATCCTGTTACGCTGAGTTCGTATGGCACGAACGCCGCTCCACCCTACCGCGCGCATCGCCGACCGCGCCTATCTCGTCGCCGCCGACACCCGCGGGACGCTGCTCTCCGCCGAGGAGTCGATCGAAGAGCTGGCCGAGCTCGCGCGCACCGCGGGCGCGGAGGTCGTGGGCCGAACGACGCAAAAGCTCGACCATCCCGTTGCCGCGACGTACGTCGGGAGCGGCAAGGTCGAGGAGATTGCGGAGGAGCGCAAGCGCCTGGAGGCGAACGTCGTCGTCTTCGACGACGAGCTTTCGCCGTCGCAGCAGCGCAACCTCGAGAAGGCGCTCGGCGTGAAGGTCATCGACCGTACCGCGCTCATCCTCGACATCTTCGCGACTCGCGCTCAGACCCGCGAGGGCGCTCTCCAGGTCGCGCTCGCGCAGCACCAATATCTCCTGCCACGCCTGGCCGGCCAGTGGTCGCACCTGGAGCGGATGGAAGGCGCGATCGGCACCCGCGGCCCAGGTGAAACCCAGATCGAGACGGACCGTCGCCTGATCCGCGGGCGGATCGCGAAGATCAAGCGCGATCTCGAGGAAGTCCGGACGCAACGCGAGCTTTACCGCCGCCGCCGCGCGCGGAACGGCGTGCCGGTCGTCGCACTCGTGGGCTACACCAACGCCGGCAAGTCGACGCTCATGCGGGCGCTTTCGGGCGCCGACGTGCTGGCCGAAAACAAGCTCTTCGCGACCCTCGACCCCGTCACCCGGCGCCTGAAGCTGCCCGGCGGCGAGATCGTCCTCCTTACGGACACGGTTGGTTTCATCCAGAAGCTGCCGATGCAGCTCGTGGCGGCGTTCCGGGCGACGCTCGAGGAGCTCGCCGAAGCGGACCTCTTGCTGCATGTCATCGACATCTCGCACCAGAGCGCCTTCGAGCAGACACAGTCGGTCGACAAGACCCTCGCGGACCTCGGCGTGGGCGCCAAGCCGCGATTGCTCGCGCTCAACAAGGTCGATCTCCTCCGCAACGACGAAGACGTTCGCGTGGCGGACTTCGACGAAGCCCGAACCGTCCTCCAGGGCGCCGGGGCGGCGCCACGGAACGTCGTGATCATCTCAGCGGAGAAGCGGTGGGGGTTCGAGGCGCTGCTCCGGCGGATCGAGGCCGGGCTCGATGGTGATCTCGAAGGTGGTCCCCAGGCATCTGCGGAGTTGCTGCATGCCGGTTCGCGGGTCGTTTGAAAGACGCGGGCGAACCCGGTAGAAGATCCGGAATGATGCCTGACGCGCCTCCCGTCCCGTTCGATCATCCTTCCGGGCCGCTTGCCGGCTACCGTGCGCTCGATTTCGCCGACGAGAAGGGCCAGTTGTGCGGGCGGCTGCTGGCGGAGCTCGGCGCCGACGTCATCAAGGTCGAGCCGCGCGAAGGCGACCCGACCCGCCAGAACGGGCCGTTCTTCAAAGGGGAGACGGGCGAGAACAACAGCCTCTACTGGTGGGCCATGAACGCCGGGAAGCGCTCGGTGACGTGCGAGCTCCGTCGCGAGGAAGGCCGTGAGCTCGCCCGGCGGTTGGCGGCGCGGGCGGATTTCGTCATCGAAACGTTCCGGCCGGGCCAGGCGAAAGAATACGGGCTCGATTACGCCTCGTTGTCGGAGCTCAATCCCGCGCTCATCCAGGTCAGCGTGACGAATTTCGGCCAGACCGGGCCATACGCAAAGTACGAGGCGACGGACATTGTCGGCTCGGCCATGGGCGGCCAGATGTACCTGAACGGCGATGACGACCACGGCCCGGTGCGGACCACGGCGCCCCAGGCATTCGCCCAGGCCAATGTCCAGGCGGGCGTCGGGGCGATGATCGCGCTCTACGCCCGCGGCGTGAACGACGGTATTGGCCAGCACGTCGACGTCTCGATGCAAGAGGCGATGACGGTGACCATGGACAACGCCCAGCCGATCTGGGACATCCGCCATGTCAATTCACGGGGGCCCGGCGTGCGC
>JAKALX010000332.1 GCA_021823905.1 Chloroflexota bacterium
CAACGCACACCGCCATATTCCGCAGAGCGGCGGCTCGGTGGGCCGCTGCGCCCTTCCCGGTGCCCTTGCGGATCTCTTTGATCGAGTTCTTCCACTCGACGAGGTTCATCCGCTGCCTCACCGTCAGTCGAGAGAGAAAGTGGTTCCACGCCCTCTCGGCGGCAAGGGCTGCGAGCAACCTGGCCTCCTCCTGCCGCCCCTCGGCCAGCCGCCGTTCCAAGCGCGGCACCTCCTCCGGGTTGCGCCTCCTCGCCAGCCATTGGTCAGCGACGGCCCACCGCCATGCCGCCTCGAACGAGGACAGGCGCGGCTCCCAGGCCGGGTCGCCCCACGAGTCGTGCAGCGCGCGCGACACTTCGGGCGCCGAACTGGCGAGGCGTGACGCCAGGGCCAGAAGACGTTCCAGCCTGGCTGCGCGGGCCTGGACCATCTGAGCCCACCCGTGCGCCTCGGACCACGCTTGGGGGTCTCTCTTCGAAACCGCGTCGAGGAGGGCCTCAATAGCACCGCTCGCGCCTCCACGAACGGACGCGCCTCGCAGGATCGACGTTGCCGCGTCGAGCTTGGCGCTGGCTTGCCGTGCTCGGTCTTCCGCGTCGGCGGCGTCGAGCGCATCTCGGAGCAGACCAACACCGTCCCTCGACCAGGTGGGCGGCGGTATCGGTGGCTCCATTTGGGCGAGTCGCACCATGATCTGCGTGGCGTGGTCGGACAGCTCGAACACCTGGCCAAGCGCCTGGAGGTTCTCATCCAAGGTGGCGACACGCGTCTCCAACTGGGGCAACTCCGCAACGCCGTTCCCAGGCCAGAGCTTTTCAGCAGCTGCGACGGCATGCCTCGCGTCCAGGCACCGGATGAGGGTTCCAAGGTGTTCCGCCGTCGACAGGACGGATCCGTTGATGGAGACCTGCGACCGGAGGTACCAGCGACCCCGGACGGCGCGAGGGCGGATCCCAAACCGCGACCATCGCCCGCCGCGCCGCAGGTGGGCCAGGACCGCAGCGGCGTCCGCCCGGACTCGGTCCTCGCTCATGTCGGGCGGAAGCTTGACGGTCGGCGTCTGGCCGTGGCGCAGAAACTCTCGTACGTCCGAGAGGAGGGTCCTTGTCCGTTCGGCCCTTACCTCCCACGGAGCACCCGCCCCGCCTAGAACCGCCCGCAGGGCGTCGCCTATCCAGGGTTCCGGGCGTTGACGAAGCGCATCGGATCCTGCCTGAAACGCCTGGACATTCTCGCGGATCTTCGTCCTTTCCGCGACGCCTGCATTCAAGAGGCCACGAAACGTCGGGACCTCGCGCTGCGCCTGGTAGCTGTCGGCGACACGTCTTGCCTCCGACTCCGCCGCGACGCTTTCCGCGAACGCTTCAGGCGTCGGCAGGTCAGACAGCGGCAGCAGCGGCTCGGCCCCTGGAGCCGGTTCGGTCGTCTTGAACTCACGGACAAGGTCCAGCAGTTCGACGGCCTCGCGGTTCGACAGCGGTGGCGGGGGGTCGCCCTCAACCTGGGCGGACAACCAGCTTTGGCCGTCGCGTTCAGCGCCCACACTCCTTGCGATGGCCGCCGCCGTGCCGTGGTAGACCCCGCCCGCAACAGTGACTTCCTTGGCCTCTGCCTCTCGGAAGGTGCGGAGTTCCCGCAAGAGACCGGCCTGCTGGGATCTCGACTCCGACAGTCGCCGCTCAAGGTCGCGGATCTTCCGCGCGGATGCGGCCGCGGTCTCGTCGTTCCACTGGGCATGCCTGTTGCTCATCCCGGTGACTGCGGCGTTGAGCTCAGAGAAAGAGGTCTCGTCGGCGCCGAGCAGGCTCACACACAGGGCCCGCACTTCCGGGGGGATCTTCTCCTTCAAGACGGCCAGTGCCCGCGCCGTCTCGGCCGTAACCAAGACGCGCTTCCCGGTGGCGAGGAGGTGGCATATCAGGTTCGCGATGGTCTGGCTCTTCCCGGTCCCGGGAGGCCCCTGGACGAGAACACCCCGGCTCCTGCCCAACTGATCGACAATGGCTCGCTGTTGATCGTTCGACGGGAGTGGGAAGTAGACCTCCTCGGCGTCACTGGGCGCAGCCGCAGGGCCTTGCTCTCCGTCGAGTCCGGCGGCCCTTCTGTTCTCGTCGTCGAGGTAGTCCACCTGACGCGCCAGTCCGAAGGGGATCGGCGCCCCATTCTCGATGGCCTCGATGAGCCTCCTGTACAGGGCGAGCGTGCCGCGCAGCGTTCGCCGCCTGAGAATCAAAGCAGGCGACCAGCTGAGGGTCGCCATGCCCACAACGCCAGGCGGGATTGACAGTGCCTCGGAGAAGGTCGGCCCGGGAGAGGGTGGGATCGAATTCGCCCAGCCGCGTAGGATGGGAAGGAGCTGCGCGCGGTCCCAGATGGCATCGCCGAGAACGGACAGCGCACTCTCCAGTTGGTCATGCGCCTCCGGGAGCGGCGCCTCATCAGTTTCCAGGAAATCCTCAACCTGCACGCGAGCCCCGCCCGGCGCCGGAGGGCATCGCAGGCAGATGATCCCCTTCTTCGCGTCGAATTCGAGCACCGCTTGTGCCGCGAGCGTGTGCCGCCGGATCGCCGGGCCACGCGTTTGGTCTCTCATCAAGAGCCCCAGCCCGACGATCAGCTCGTATTCCTCACCCATCCGCTTGTGCTTCTGATAGGCCGAGTAAAGGGAGGCATACACACGCTGGATGGCCGACTTCCTGGCGTGATCCTGCGACCACCGGTCCCATCTCTCCAGATATGTCTGCCAGCGCTCCGCGACCTCCGGATGATCCTCGATCTGGTGCTGCCAGACCTGATTGCTCTGAGGTTCGGCGCCGTCTTCTCCACCGGGAGAGCTAACACCTGCATTCTCGGGATTCACCGATGGGAACGGCAGGAAGGCCACGGCTCTCAGCTTGGGCGGCGGCCCCCCTGATCGCTGTACCTCCGAGAGGTCAACCCAGGGCTCAAGCTCCTCGGGTACCGGCGGACAAAGCGGCAGCTCCTGCTTCTGGACTCGCAGCCACAGGTCCGACTGGCCCTCGGCAGGTTCGGACCACGCCTGGCAGAAGACCGCGTTCTCCCGGGGAAGGTCAGCGAACCAGAGCACGAGGCCGTCATTCGCAAACTGGGCCACGTCTCGAACCGGGCTTGCACTCTTGAGCTTGACGTAGCCCTCGAGGAACCGGAGTAGCTGCAGGACTCTCGGTCGGTACTTCTCGAACTCGGACGTGGCGGTCACTGCCGAGGCGCTCTCAGAATTGGTCACAAGGTGGCCTCCGTCATCCGGCCAAACATGAGTTGCCCTGTGATCCTACGCCCGGCCAGCCTCGGTCGTCAAAAATCAGTACCCACCATAATGGGGTCAGGCTTGCGTTGTTGCGTTATGGGGCCCCAACCTCCTAGCCGGAGCCTTGTGTCGGCCGCCGAGCGGCCGATCCTGTCCTGCCTCCTGATCGGCACCTCGGAACCATCGGAACCAGCGATCCTACCGGTCCCTCTCACCAGTTGAGTCCGTACCCGTTGAGTACCTCGCGCTCGTCACCCGGAAGGGTGCCTGCAGTCCGCGCGCGCCGCAGCGCGTCGTCGCGGGCCGTGGTCAACTCGCCGAGGAGTGATTGCGCCCTGCTCTGCAGCGTACGGCACTCGACAGTCGTTTCATTTGCCAGACTCTCCGATCGCACACTCCGCTGCACCCAGGCCGCGCCCCACTCGCCGTAGCTGGCTCCCGCGGCGACCACCGCGCCTCGCGGGCCCGTGCCGACGACGGCGCCGACCCGCGCGTCCGCGCCGGCTGCGGCGCCGGCGCGCTCCTCAGTGGTGAGCTTCTCGGTGTACTTCCCCTGGCAGGCGTCGTAGTAGGCCCGCATCGTTGTGTTGAACTCGGAAGCCTTCGGGGCGAGTGTGGCAAGCTCCCCGGCGAGGGCCCGCTTGGCGGCCAGCCGTCGCGAGGTGTCCGGCGACGCTGCGACGCCTGGGTCGGCCGACGCGCCAAATGACGCTGGGTCGGGTGGCTTCGGCCGGCCTACGATCACAATCGGCACCCCCGCAGGTTGGCTCACGTGGACACCGGCCGCGACGTCGCTCAAAGAGCGCCGCCTTGCGGTCGGTGCGACCTCGGACTCTTCGACGCCAAGATTCAGCTCCTTCACGGTCTGTGGTCGAGGCGGCCACGGCTGGGAAGCAGGCGTCGGGGTCCTCGGTCGCACCGGCGAAGGTGTCGCAGTGGCTTGGCCTTCAGCAACGGGCATACACGCAAGGACGAGAACTGCGAGGAGCATCCGACCTCCCTCGGCATCGCGATCCGGCTCCGCTTGGGACAACAAGCGGACGAGACGATCGATTTGTACACAATTCTACTCTCAATCAGCACCGGGTACGACCATCTCACCTTCCCGTGGAAGCACCCTCAAGATGCCGATAGGAACCAGGTCCGGCATAGTTGACAAGTTGGGCATCGCACCGCTCATGAGTCAATCCCGCCTCAGTTCCCCTTCGACCGCGTCCGCCTCGTATCGGTACCAGGTATCACCATCTCACCTTCCTGGGTGACTCGCTCGCCTCGACCTCGGCCAGGCGCTCCTCGAGCGCCAGCCGGCGCTGGTGGAACGCCTTCTCCTCCCGCTCCCGCGCAATGGCTCGCGCCAGCGCCCGGCTCACGCTCCCCG
>JAKALX010000333.1 GCA_021823905.1 Chloroflexota bacterium
TCGCCTGATCGTCGTCGACGACGGGTCGGTTGACGCCACGCCCGAGATCGTTGATCGCTGGGCCGCCGGCAAGGACAAGGCGCGCGTCGTTCACTTTCCCCAGAACCGCGGCCTCTCCGCTGCCCTTCGCGCCGGCTGGGACGAGGTTCGCGCCATGCTCGCCGCCGGCGAGATCAGCCCCGACGACGTCGCCTTCTCGATCGACGCCGACGGCCAGCACGAGCCCGCCGCTCTCGACGGCATGATCGAACACCTGATCGACACGGGCTCGGTTTGCGTCATCGGTAACCGCGACATGGGCTACCACTCGCCCTACAAGCGCTTCGGCAATGCGGTGATGACCGTGATCGGGCGCCTCTCCGGCTGGTCCAAGTTCAACGACATCGAAAGCGGCTACCGCGTCTTCCGCGTGGGGCCGCTCCTCGAGGCGCAGGAGTTCTACCGCGGCTACAAGTACTCCGAGACGGTCGAGGTCGCCGTCATCCTCGCGCGCCTCGGCTACCGCGTCGACAACTCCTATCGTATCAACATCCCCGTCGCGCGCACCCGTACCCGCCTCTACGACGCCGCCGTCGACGCCGTCTGCATGCCGCTCGCCTGGTATCGCCTCGCCTGCTGGCGCGACCTGCCCGCGGCCGCTCGCAGCCGCTTCGTCACTCTCCTGCCGGTTGCCGTCGCCGGCCTGGCGGCGGTCGCGCTCCTCCTGATGCTGACGCGCACCTTCTACCTGGGCGACGACTCGGCCCAGTCCTATGGTCACGTGTGGTACCTCAGCGAGGCGCTCTTCACGCACCACCAGTGGCCCTGGCACGTCGCCCAGCTCGAAAACGGCCACGCCGTGATGTTCCCCTACGGCATCATCCCCTGGCTGCCCGACGCCCTCCTCTATCCCGTCTTCGGCGACTGGATCGTGACCTTCTCGATGGTCCTCGGCGTGGTGGCGATGCTCGTCGCCGTCTGCCACTTCCGGCCGGAGCTGCGGAACCCCTTCCTGTTCTCGCTCTTCCTTCTCAACCCGCTCCTCTGGAACGGGATCACCCAGTTCCAACTGACCACCGTGTGGGCGTTTGCGTTCGTCTTCGCCGGCCTCGGACAGCTCGAACGCGGGCGCAATGTGCGAGCCGTCATCCTCCTCGCGCTCGGCGTCGCGTCGCACCCAATGATGGGGATTGGCGCCCTCGGCGTGTACGGCGTCTTCGAGTGGGTCCGCGCGAGCGACTTCCCCCTGCGCGCGGCCGCGCTTGGAGCCGTCGCCGTCCTCCTCGCCTCGCCGGCGGTCGTCCTGTTCCTTAGCACGCCGCTGGTCTCCGAGGCGAAACCGGCGGTTATCGCGCTCAGCGTCCTCGACAACGTGCGGCGCTTCTCTGTCCCTCTGCTCGCGCTGCTCATCCCCGAGCTGCGTGGGCGCATCTATCTCCGCCAGGGTGGTGTCGCGGGTTTCCTCGCTTTCGCAACGGCCGCCGCGCTCGTCTTTCTCCCACCCTCGGGCCTCTGGGAGTCGACACAGCCCCGGTTCGCAGGCTACCTTGCCGCCAATCCGATCCGGCCGGGCGATTCCTATCGGGTGACAGTCTCGAATAACCACGAAGACGGCATGGTCCAGTTCATGAAGGCTGGCGCCATCCTCGCCAACGAATTCTTCACCGAAAGCGAGCATCGCCAGGTCTGGCCCGACCCCGGCGCCTACGCCTGCTTCCTCGCAACCAAGAGCGTCGACCACGTCGTGGTCGGCCGCGAATACCCATCACCGTTCCGCGAGAGCGAGCTGCACATGCTCGACGCTCTCGTGCAACAGGGCGATGCTGAGCTCGAATACAGGGGGGACGATGGCACCGTCGCCTATACCGTCCGGCTACCCGCGTCCGCCCGGCGAGACTCCCTCCGCGACTGCCACCTCTAGTCTCGAACGGCTGGCCGCTCTCACCCGGTCGCCCCTCGGGCTGGTTCTCGCGCTCGTGTTCAGCATCGACGTCATGACGGCCCTGGTCGGCATCGCCTTCGGCAACAGCTACCTGATCGAGACGCGTCACGCGCCGGCTTCCTACCCCGCTTATGCGCTCGGCATCTATGGCCTCGTCAAGCTCCTCACCGCGCCCGCCGGCGGCTGGCTGCTCGATCGGGTGCGCGTTGTCCTCACCATCGGCCTGGTCTACGCCTCCGAGGCTACCGGGCTGCTCATCATCCTTGTGACTGGCACCGCAAACGGCTTCCTGGTTGGCGTTGCCTTCCTCTCGGCGGGCGTCGCACTCGCCTGGCTGTTGGTGTTCCACGCGCTCGGCGACGCCTTCGAAGCCGACGTCCGTGCCTCGGCGACCGCCTATGTCGGCCTCGTCTCCGCGGGCGCCACCGGCGCCGGCTTCGGACTGGCGGCCGTCCTCGGCCAGATCGACTTCTGGCAGAGCGCCTTCTTGCTCGCGCTCGGGCTCGCGACAGGCACCGCGCTGCTCATGCTCCGGCTGCACCCGCGAGGCGGCCGCGCCGGGTTCGGGCGGCAGCAACCCAAGAGCGCCCCGGCGCCCCCGTCGATTGGGCATCGCAAGCAGCTTGTCGCCGGCGTCGTCATCTTCGCCCACTTCTTCGCCGTCACCGCGACTATTGCCGTGTTTGGCCCGTTCGTCCTGCGCTCCCTCCACCTGAGCCTTCTGCGCGCCGGCATCCTGCTGCTTCCCGCGTCAGGCGCCGCCGCCCTCTCCATGCTCCTCATGGGGCGCATTTCGCGTCATGGGAAACGCTTTGGCCAGGTTGCGGCTCTCTACGCCCTCGGCGCAGCAGCCATTCTCGCTGCCGCGTTCGTCCACCAGGCGTGGCTGTTCGCATTCGTCGCCATTCCCCTCGCAGTCGCGATCGGTGGCGCCCAACCCCTGCTGAATGCGAGCGTGCTCGACGTCTCTCACGCGAATGAAAGCAGGGGCGCCGTGCTCGGCTGGCTGTTCTTTGCCGAAGGACTTGGGAGCGTCGCCGGGCCCCTCCTGATTGGTCTCGTGATCTCCACGGCCAGCATCCGCGACGCCGTCCTCGCTCTCAGCCTTCTCGAAGGCGCGATCGTCGTCCTCGCCCTCTACGCCGCGCGCACAACCCGCATCTGACCCGAAACACACAGACGATCGGCGCAAGTCGCCACCCGGCTGTCCTGTTCGCGGTGACCTGTCGCAGCCCTTCCCCCACCTTCACCGTGTGACGCCCTGGATGATCGACCGGCATGGACCGTAACGGCGGCGCGTGGCACGGTAACTGAACCCCGTCGAGACCAAGTCCGACCGCGGGCCGGGAGGCCGGTGGCGGAGCGACCGTTGACACGGGTGCGAGAAAGCGTTAGTCTTCTCGTTCGGGCCTTGAAAGAGGTCGGCGCACTTTAACAACTGGATAGCGGACGAATAGAGAACGTTGGGAACCCGTTAATGACGGAATGATCTAGTTTTCGAACTAGTGAAGGAAGTTTTTTCGGAGAGTTTGATCCTGGCTCAGGACAAACGCTGGCGGAATGTATTAGGCATGCAAGTCGCACGAACCTTCGGGTTAGTGGCGGACGGGTGAGTAACACGTGGGTAACCTGCCTCGTAGTGGGGAATAACTCGCCGAAAGGCGAGCTAATACCGCATAACACCCTCGGTGAGAATCCGAGTGGTAAAAGCTCCGGCGCTATGAGAGGGGCCCGCGGCCGATTAGCTAGTTGGTGGGGTAACGGCCTACCAAGGCGACGATCGGTAGCTGGTCTGAGAGGATGGTCAGCCACACGGGGACTGAGATACGGCCCCGACTCCTACGGGAGGCAGCAGCTAAGAATCTTGCGCAATGGGCGAAAGCCTGACGCAGCAATTCCGCGTGGGGGACGAAGGCCCTCGGGTCGTAAACCCCTTTTGTGAGGGAAGAAGTTCTGACGGTACCTCACGAATAAGACACGGCTAACTACGTGCCAGCAGCCGCGGTAATACGTAGGTGGCAAGCGTTGTCCGGATTTATTGGGCGTAAAGCGCCCGCAGGCGGCTTGGTAAGTTCGAGGTGAAATCTCCCGGCTCAACTGGGAGGGTGCCTCGAAAACTATCAGGCTTGAGGCAGGGAGAGGGATGTGGAATTCCCGGTGTAGTGGTGAAATGCGTAGATATCGGGAGGAACACCAGTGGCGAAGGCGGCATCCTGGCCCTGTCCTGACGCTCAGGGGCGAAAGCGTGGGGAGCAAACCGGATTAGATACCCGGGTAGTCCACGCCGTAAACGATGAGTACTAGGTGTAGGGGGTATCGACCCCCTCTGTGCCGAAGCTAACGCGATAAGTACTCCGCCTGGGGACTACGGCCGCAAGGCTAAAACTCAAAGGAATTGACGGGGGCCCGCACAAGCAGCGGAGCGTGTGGTTTAATTCGATGATACGCGAAGAACCTCACCCAGGTTTGACATGCATGTGGTACTGAGGTGAAAGCTGAGGGACCCTTCGGGGAGCATGCACAGGTGTTGCACGGCCGTCGTCAGCTCGTGCCGTGAGGTGTTGGGTTAAGTCCCGCAACGAGCGCAACCCCTGTCGCCAGTTGTATTTTTCTGGCGAGACTGCCGAGAAAACCTCGGAGGAAGGAGGGGACGATGTCAGGTCAGCGTGGCCCTTACGCCTGGGGCTACACACACGCTACAATGGGTGGTACAGAGGGCAGC
>JAKALX010000334.1 GCA_021823905.1 Chloroflexota bacterium
TCAGTCGATCAATGCCATACTGCAAACCAAACCTCGCTGACAGTGCCAGGGCGGCCTTCCGCAGATCGAACTTTGTTTCCATCGAGTTGCACCCAATGCGCTTGCTATAAGCTCCGCCGCCAAAGACGACCCCGTACTCGCTGCCTTGGGCAGGCTCCACCACGAATTCATTCACAGGATCTCGCGCCATCTCGCCGATGAACGTGCGCAAGAATGGATTGGCTTCCAGCCTGGACAGCGCTTCCCACACGGAGGAGCCGCTCGATGTGAAATACGAACCGCTCGGATCCACGACGGTCTCCGGACTGTTTAGCGCGTATGCATAGAGATTCGCGTCTCCGCCCGCAAAGCCAATCGGGTCCTTCGATGTCCATCTTCCTGTCGCAGCGTCATAGTCCCGCGCCCCAAACCGGACCCACTTCAAGTCGCCGTCGTAGAGGCCGCCGGCGAAGCCGAAGGGCTGAAAGCCCGGCGCGGAGTCGGCCAGCACGTTGCCCCACTCGTCGAAGTCGATGCGCTGCGCCACCGCTCCCGTGGCCGCATCGACGACGAGCCGGACGCTGCCGAGGCTGTCGTGCACGAAGCGGTACGTGACGCCGCCGCGGACGAGGTAGTCGGGGCTGTGGCTCAACGTCCCGTAAACGAAGCGGCTGGCGACGGCGCTAGCGCCATCGAGCTCCGCGACGATGCGCAACTGGCCGTCGTAGAGCCAGCCCTTCTCGAGGGCGCCGTTTCTCTTCTTCCCGACTCGCCGGCCGCGCGCATCGACGAGGTAGTCGAGCTGCGTGCCGTCCGGCAGCGTGGCCCGGCGCAGCCCTCCGTTTCCGTCGTACTCGTACCCCGTCACCTGGCCGCTTGCGGTGTCGCGCTTCTCGACGAGGCTCCCGAAGGCGTCGTGCACGAATTGCAGCGTGCCCGACGTGAGGAGCCGGTCCTGCGCGTCGAAGGTGGCGGCAGTTCCGTTGGCGGAGGTGCGGTTCCCGTTGGCGTCGAAGAGGTACGTGCCGGTAGTCGCTCCGTCCTTCGTCACCTGCCGCAGGCGGCTCGCGGTGTCGTAGGAATAGGTCCAGTGGGTGGTGACGCCCTGCACCGTCTCGGCCTTCCCGGTGACGCGGGCCAGCGCGTCTCGCGTCAGCGTCTCCTGGAAGAGGGTTGCACCCGAGACTGTCGCCGTCAGTGTCTCGGGCGCGCCGTACGAGTCGTAGCTCCACCCCGAAGTCACCACGCCCAGCGCCGCGCCGGTGAGTTGCCCGGTGGCGAGGTTGCGAGTCAGCGCCAGCGCTCCGGCTTGAGTCACCAGGCCGTCGTCGTCGAAGGTGTACGTCAACGGCGCTCCATTGACGGAGAGTGACGCGAGGCGGAAGCCGTTGCCATAAGCGTAGCCGACCTCCCCGGCCACCGGGCCGGTGGCGGTTTCGGCGGCGGCCAGCAGGCCGTCGTAGCTCCAGCCGAGCGACTGGCCCGCGTGCGCCGCGGACTTCACCTGCCCCGAGCTGGCGTAGTAGGTGAAATCGTAGTTGCCCCACGGCGCATTCCGCTGCGTAAGCCGGCCTGCCGTGTCGCGCAGGTACTGTGACGCCGTGCCGTCGGGGTGGCTCGCTGTCGCGAGCGCCCTGTCGAAGTCATACGCGTAAGCGTCGTTCCCGACTCCGGGCAGCGCGGGAGGCCGGTACGACTCGAGCAGCGAGAGGGGCGTGTACCCGAAGTCGTGCGCCGCGCCGGTCGGCAGCAGGACTTGGGTCTGGTCGCCGTTCGCGTTGTAGGCGAACTGGTACGTCTGCCCGCCTGGCAACGTCACCGAAACCACCCGGTCGGCGGCGTCGTACGCGTAGCTGGCCTGCCCGCCGGCCGCGTCGGTACGGGTGGCAACCCGGCCTCGCGCGTCATACGTGAGGTCGATGGCCCGCGCACCGTTCTCGAGCCGGGTGGGGCGCCCCTGCGCGTCATAGGTGAGGGAAGTGGGGTTCACGCCAGCCTGCTGGATGCCCGTCACGTGGCCGAGGGCGTCGAAGGCAACCACGCGCACGCGGCCCGCGAACGTCGTGGCGGTGAGGGTGCGCGTTGCCGCGTCGTAGCTCGAGGTGGAGGCCACTCCGTCGAGCGTCGTCGTCTCGGTGGCGGTCAGCAGGCTCAAGGGGTCGCTGCTCGAAAGCGTCACGGAACGGGTAGTGGTGAGGGTCCGCTTCAGGCCCGCCGGGCTCGTCGCCGTGCGACTCGAGAGGATTGGCGAAAGCATGCCCCAGCGCGGGTCCGGCGCGAGCGTCTGCACCTCTACCATCCCGTCCGCGGTGCTGATGGTGCGTGTCCCGTCCGTGCCCGCAAGCCCCTCGGTGCGCGCGCCGCTCGCGTCGACTGTCACCCGCCGCTCACCGCCCGCCGCGAGCCGCTCCACACTGTAGCTGGTGGTGCGGTTGAGGGCAGTCGTGAGGACAACCGTGTGGCCGCCGGCGGTTTCCGTGCGCGCCAGCGTCTTGCTGCCGCCGGCCGGGTCCTCGTCCTTCGACAGAAGGCCCAGCGCGTCGTACGTGAAGCGCGTGACGTCGCCTCGGGGCCGCGTAAGACTGGTGAGCAGGCCGCCAGCGGCGTATTCGAGTTGGACCGTCTCGCCGGCCGCGTTGGTTGCGCTGGATAAAAAGCCGTCGGTGTTGACGGCGAGCGCCGTGCGCTGGCCGTTGGGAGCGACTACCGCGGTCGGGCTACCGCTCGCGTCGCGCTCGACCGCGGTGCGGTTGCCGTCTCCGTCCGTCACCGCCGCCAGCCGGCCCGCGCTGTCGTACTGGGCATGATGCCGCTCGTGGGAACGACGCATCTCTGCTGAACTCGGTGCACCGGGCGCAGGGAGAGGCGTCAGAGAGGAAGACAACGGAAGGAACAGAGAGACCGAACGCCTCTGGGAAGGCCGGTTTTGGCTATGGGCTTTGAGCCCGCCGTCGTATTTGGCCTCCCCTTCGGCCCACCCGGTTGAGCTGCGAGCTCGCATAGGTAGTTGCCGTTTGGCCCCACTCGTCAGCGTGGTGGTGTCTCGGCCTCGAAGGCCACCCACCTCGCTGGTCTCCCCGGCTTCCTCACCGGGGAGAGCGCTCGCCTGGACTTCCAGGCAGCACCGCTCTCTCTGTCCCTTCCAGCGGAGGACACTACCATGAGGTACGTCGGACTGGACGTGCACAAGCGCGTCGTGCAAGCAGCCATCCTCTCGGACAAGGGCGACGTGCTGCTCGAGGAGCGCTTCGACTGCAGCCGGGAGGCACTGGAGGACTTCGTCAAGCGGCGCCTCGAGAAGGAGGACGTCATCGC
Organism: Chloroflexota bacterium; assembly: GCA_021823905.1. Lineage (GTDB taxonomy): Bacteria > Chloroflexota > Dehalococcoidia > Tepidiformales > Tepidiformaceae > JAKALX01. The sequence goes on from JAKALX010000334.1 coordinate 3,295, forward strand.
CCTCGAGGCCACCACCAACACCTGGGGCGTCGTCGACGTCCTCGCGCCGCTGGTGAAGAGAGTCGTCGTTTCCAACCCGATGAAGACGAAGGCCATCGCCGAAGCCAAAGTCAAAACAGACAAGGTGGACGCCGTCGTCCTCGCGCAGTTGTTGCGCACGGACTTCCTCCCCGACGTTTGGCGTCCAAACCAACACACGCGCGAGCTGCGGCACCTCACCACGCGCCGCGCCTCCCTCATCAGCGACAGGACGCGCCTGAAGAACCGCCTGCACGCGGTGCTGCACCAGCGCCTCATCCACTGCCCCGAGAAGAACCTCTTCTCGAAGAAGGGCCTCGCCTGGCTCAAGGCCCTCCCTCTCGACGCCGCCGGCCGCGCCACCCTCGACAGCGACCTCGCGTTGCTCGACTCCGTGGAGAAGCAGCTCACCGCCCTCCAGCCCACCATCGCCGCGAAGGCCTGGCCCGACGAGAGGACGAAGTTGCTCATGTCTCTCCCAGGCGTCGACGTCACCGTCGCGGTCGCGCTGCTCGGCGCGCTCGGCGACGTCTCGCGCTTCCCGACCGGCGACGCTGCTGCCAGCTACCTCGGCCTCGTGCCCTCCACGTACCAGTCGGCCGACAACACCTACCACGGCCGCATCACCAAGCAGGGCAGCGCCCACGCGCGCTGGCTCCTCGTCCAGGCCGCGCAGCACGTCGCCAAGCACCCCGGCCCTCTCGGCAACTTCTTCCGCAAGCTGACCGCACGGAAGAGCCGCAACGTCGCCATCGTCGCCGTCGCCAGGAAGCTCGTCGTCATCGCCTGGCACATGCTGAAGAAGAACGAGCCCTACCGCTACGCCCTCCCGGCTGCGACGAAGTCGAAGCTCTCTCGCCTCCGCGTCTCCGTCACCCACTCCAAGCGCAAGGGCGGCGTCGGCAAGGGCACGCCTCGCCCGAAGCACCACGGCGAGAAGCTCGGCAGACCCGTCCCTTCTCTCGACGACGTCCTCGCCTCCGAGACGCTGCCTCCCGCGCTCCCCCTCGCTCCCGGTGAGCAACGCCACGTTCACGCCGCAGGCCTCGCCGACTTCGAGCGCCAACTGCACCACCCGTCGCGCCGCTCCAAGAAGAGCACTCCGGAGAAGTCCCCGGATTCAGAGGCGATCTCGTGACGCAGTTGACAAGCCCATAGGTAGGCGAAGTCCCTGTCGTTCGAGGCCTCGTCTCTCGCAGAAACGAGGCGCCCGAATTGGTAGAGGTTGTACGTCTTGTTGACCTGGTTGTCGGCAAGCTCGTGCACGACGCGATGGCCTTCGTCGAAGTCGCGCTGGCGCCGGAAG
>JAKALX010000335.1 GCA_021823905.1 Chloroflexota bacterium
GCGCAGTCGGTCTTGATCGTGCCGCTCATGGCTCGCGGGCACGCGCTCGGCGCCGTGAGTTTCGTGCGCACGCGCACGAACCCCGAGTACGACGATGCCGAGCTGGCGGTCGCCGAGCAGCTCGGCCGGCGTGCGGGCCTCTCGCTCGAGAACTCACGGTTGTACTCGGAAACTCGCCGCATCGAGGCAAACCTCCGCCACAGCAACGAAGTCTTCCGTTTCGTCGCAGGCGCAAGCGCCCAGATGGCTGGCACGCTGGACTACGAGGAGTCGCTGCAAAAGCTTGCCGACCTCGCGGTGCCACGCTTCGCCGACTGGTGCGCCGTGGACATCCTCGACTCCGAGGGTCAGCTCAAACGGGTGGCGATCGCTCACAAAGATCCCGCGATGGTGGAGCTGGCGAGCGAGCTGGCCAAACCGCATCCGATCGAGATCTCGGCAGCCGAAGGTATTTCCCGCCTTTTGCGAACGGGGGAATCGCTTCTCTACCCGAACATTTCGGACGAGATGATCGCCGCCTCGATTCACAACGAAGAGGATCTGCAGCTCGTCCGGCGACTGGGCATGAAGTCGGCGATGGCAGTGGCCCTGGCCTCGCGCGGCCGAATCTTCGGATCGTTGACCTTCATGATGAGTGACGGTTCCCACGAGTATGGCGAGGCTGATCTCGAAATGGCCGAAGCGCTTGCGCGGCGGGTGGGAGTAGCCATCGAGAACGCGAAACTGTACACGGACGCCCGCCTGCGAGAGGAGCAGCTGGTCCGCGCCAACGAGGCAAAAGATGAGTTTCTCGGGCTCATGTCCCACGAACTGCGGACGCCAATTACGGTCATCCACGGGGGCGCGCAGGTGCTTCGGTCGCGCGGGGCAACGCTCGACGACGACTCGCGTGAAGCGATGCTGGGCGACATCGAGCGAGAATCGGAACGGCTGGCACGGATGCTCGACAACCTGCTCTCGTTGTCCCGGGTGGAGCTCGACCAGGAGTTGTCGGTAGAGCCCGTGCTGGTTACGCGTTTGATCGACCGGCTCGTCGCATCTTTGAATCGGGCGAACCATGCCCACGTAATCGCGGTTGAGACGGAGCCGAACTTGCCGCCGGTCGCCGCTGATCCCGGCTACGTGGAGCATGTCGTCCGGAATCTGCTGAGTAACGCCGCGAAATACAGCCCAGCGGGTCAACCGATCGAGGTCCGCCTGTCGTACGATGACGGTTATGTTGCAGTACGCGTAAGCGACCGCGGCTTTGGCATCGCGCCTGAGGAAGCGGAGCTGATCTTCGAGCGGTTCTACCGGTCCGATCGGACCGCCAAACTTGCGGGCGGCGCTGGCCTGGGCCTCGCGGTCTGCAAGCGTCTTGTGGAGGCCATGGGCGGCCGGATCTGGGCCGTCCCACGCGAAGGCGGCGGCCTCGAAGCCGGATTCACTCTGCCACGCTATGAGGAGGTCGAACCAGAACCATGAGTGCTGAACCCCTGCTGCTGGTAGTCGACGACGAACCTGGCATCCTGCGTCTAATCAAGATGGAGCTGTCCGCGCAGGGCTTCCGCGTGATCACCGCCTCGGGCGGCGAGGAAGCGCTCCGCCTCGCGGAAGAACAGCGGCCCGATGCGGTGGTGCTCGACATCATGATGCCCGAAATCACAGGGCTCGAAGTCATGCGCCGGCTGCGCGAGCGTACAAACACTCCCATCATTCTCGTCACGGCCAAGGACAAGGACGCGGACAAGGTTCGCGGACTCGAGCTCGGGGCCGACGACTATATCGTCAAACCGTTTAGCCCCAACGAGCTCGGGGCACGGGTACGTGCGGTGCTCCGTCGCGGGCTTGGACCGGACGTGGAGCACATCGTCCACGCCGGCGACGTGGAGATCGACCTGACGCGGCGGCTCGTCAAGAAGGCCGGCGTCCCTGTCGCCGTCACGCGAACGGAATGGCTGCTGCTCCAGCACCTCGCGGCGAACGCGGGGAAAGTGATGCTAAACGTCGAACTCCTCAGCAAGGTCTGGGGACCGGAGTACCGCGACGACCTGCAGTACCTGCGCGTCTGGGTTTCGCGACTCCGAGCGAAGCTGGAGAAGGAGCCCGCCTCACCCAAGATCATCAAGACGTTCCAGGGGATTGGCTACATGTTCGACGCCGACGCGCCGGTGCTCGCCTCCAAAACGGCCTCGTAGGCGGGACGGCCAATCGCGGCCGCGATTATCTGCGGCAGGCCAGCGCTTGAGGCGCCGGCTGGCCGCTCACTCATTTTTCAACGAGCGACCGCCATCGACGGACGACGAGGTCCGCCTCGACCAGACGATCGAGGATTCGTTCCCCGCGTCGGATCCGCGACGCTGACCTCCTTTGATCTCCCTGGCCAAGGTCGTCTTCGGGACCACTGGACTCCAAAAGCGGCTGAGTCAACGGCCAGTCCACCTGCTCGTTGCTTTGGCGGGGGCTCCTGTTGCGGGTTTTCGGGCATGACTATCCGCGGGCTCGTGGCTGAGCTCTCCTACCGTTGCTTCTTTGCCCTGATCCAAAACCCCATCGGTCACTCGCTTCCGGCGGCGACATACCTCAAGCCCCGTCTACCGCACCGTTTGGCGGCGAACTACACTGCCCCGCATGCCAGGACCACTCGCCGGTGTTCGCGTTCTCGATTTCTCGATCGTCGTCCAGGGCCCGCAATGCGCCGCCATGCTCGCCGATCTCGGCGCCGACGTCGTCAAGGTCGAGCGCCGGGACTACGGCGACGCCGCGCGCCTCATCCCCATCAGCGAAGCCGATCGGCGCAGCGCCTACTTCTTTGCCTGCAACCGGGGAAAGCGGAGCGTCGCCCTCGACGTCACAACCCCCGCAGGCTGCGAGGTCGCACTGAAGTTGATCGGCACCGCAGACGTGATGATCTCCAGCTTTGTTCCCGGCGTGATGGAGCGGCTTGGCCTCGGCTACCAGGCGTGCTCTCAGCTCAACCCACGCCTCGTCTACGCCACTGCCTCCGCCCTTGGCGCGGAAGGCCCAGACGCGAGCCGCAAGGGCGTCGACCTCGTCGGCCAGGCTGTCGGGGGCCTCATGCGCACCACCGGCCAGGACGGCGAGTTTCCCACGCCTGTCGGCGCCGTGATATCGGACAGTGCGGGCGGCATGACGCTGACGATCGGCATCCTCGCCGCGCTCCTCGCCCGCACCCAGACCGGCCGTGGTCAGCAGGTCGACGCATCACTTCTCGGCGCGCAGATCTGGCAGCAGGCAAGCGAGCTGAGCTTCTTCTTGATGGGCGGTCGCAACAGTGAGCGGGCGAACCGTGGTCACGCTTTCTTGCCTGCCGTCTACCGTGTGTTCGAAACGAAGGACGGCCATCTCGTCATCGCCGGGGTCACCGAGCGGGAGCGCGAAGGCTTCATCCGCGCCCTCGGCCACCCGGAGTTGGCCGCCGATGGGTTTCTGTCACCCGCGAACGGTGCCCTGGACCTGGCGGCCGTCTTCGCCCGGCTCGAGCCAATCTTCCGCGAGCGAACCACCGCGGAGTGGTGCGAGCGGCTGGGCAAGGAAGACCAGCGATTCGCCCCGGTGAATGACTACGCCGCGATCGCCACCTACGACCAGGCCTACGCGAACGGCTACCTCCGCCGCGTCGAGCACCCGGACTGGGGCCCGATGAGCCAGGTCGGCAATCCCGTTTCCCTCAGCGAATCGCCCGCCGAACCCGGTCTCCGCGCACCGGAGCTCGGCGAGCACACCGAGGAAGTCCTGATCGAAGCCGGCTACACCTGGGCGCAGATTGAGGCGCTGCGAACCGCCGGAGCCATCTAACCACCGCGCGCCGCCGCCGACGTATGATGGCGCCACTTCCGAGGGAGGCTCCGTCCATGTTGCGCCAGGAAAACTACGAAACCATCCAGATCGAGAAGTCCGAAGGCATCGCGATCCTTCGCCTCAACCGCCCGGAGCGCCTCAACGCCGTCAACGGCGCCATGCACTCCGAGCTCATGCAGATCTTCCTCGACGTCCAGGCCGACGGCGACACTCTCGCCGCCGTGCTCACCGGCGCCGGCCGCGCCTTCTGCGCGGGCGGAGACTTCAGCGGCGGTTCCAACATGCGGAGCAAAAGCGGCCTGACGATGATGCAGGAAGCGCGCCGGATCGTGGATAACCTCCTCGACTGCGAGAAGCCAGTCGTCGCCGCGGTGAATGGAGCCGCCGCCGGCCTCGGCGCCACCATTGCCCTCCTCTGCGACGTCGTCATCGCCTCGGAGAACGCCCGCATCGGCGATCCGCACGTGAAGATGGGCATCACGGCCGGCGACGGCGGCGCCGTCATCTGGCCACTCCTCGTCGGCGTCAACCGCGCCAAGTACATGCTCATGACCGGCGACCTCGTGACCGCCGCCGAGGCGTTCCAGATGGGCCTGGTCAACAAAGTCGTCGCGGAAGGCGAAGCGCTCAACGAGGCGACGGCGATGGCTCGCCGCCTGGCCGCGGGCGCTCCGTTCGCGGTTCAGTCTTCGAAGATCGCCGTCAACAAGTACATCAAGATGGTCTCGAACCTCGTCCTCCCGCTCTCCCTCCATGCAGAAGAAGTCTCGATGACGAAGGACGACCACCGCGAGGCGGTGAAGGCGTTCCAGGAG
>JAKALX010000336.1 GCA_021823905.1 Chloroflexota bacterium
GCGGTGCTTGCCGAGGAGGACGCCTTCGCGTCCGATGAAGAGGAGGGTGGCGTAGACGCTGCCACCGGTCGTGCTGTCGCGCTCGGCAACCCCGATGACCACGTCCGTCCCCGCGCGGCGGGCGGCCGCGCAGAGAGCGTCGGTCGCGGGCGAAGGGACTTCGACGCCGTTGAGGACGAAGCGGGACAGGAGGTCGGCGAACTTCGGATGGTTGGCCCAGGCCGCGAAGGAGGCGTAGCCGGAGACCCAGGTCTCCCCAAAGACGGCGAGATCGGCGCCCTTCGCCGCGGCCTGATCGATCAGCCCGCAGGCCTTGTCGACGCTTGCTTCGCGGTCGAGAAAGACGGGCGCGGCCTGGACGGCAGCGAGCGTGAAGTCCTGGAAGGTGTCACCCATGGGGAGGCTCTCCTTTGCGGGGACATTGTAGGGAGGGGGAGCAAGGGGGAGGGGGATGGAGCGGTACGGTCGTCGAAGCGGCGGCGATGAGCGCGCGGTCAGCTCTCCGAGGGGAACTCCGCAGTCACCAGCTTCACATCTGCCTTCCGCAACTCCTGCACTACAGCGTCGCCCTTCATCACAACAACGGACGCGGTTCCGTCGGGATTGTCGCGTTCGATGTAATGGTCGGCTTCGCTCCCCTGAAAGAGGAACGCTCTTCCGTCGTTCATTTGAATCTTGATCGCTACGGGCTTGTTCATGCCGAAGAGTGTAACGCCTGCCAGGCGCGGAGTGAGCGACTTTGATCGGAGTTCGGCGCCACCGTTAGCCGCAGCGGAGCTGGGGAACGCGAGATGGACCTACTTCACGCCGAGCTTCTGCTTCGCTTCCCTGTAGGCCAGCATCCAAGCGCCCAGCAGGGCCGACGGCGCGATTGGGGCGGTGAACCTCTGGCCGCTCGCGGTCTGGACATAGACGACCGCGGCCGCGCCCAATTCGTCGGGCCATTTCTCGATGAGGAAGTCGATGGGAATTCGAAGGGTAGCGCTAGCATTCAGATCCAGCGGAAGGTGATCGACCTGATACGGAAAGTCGATCCGCGCGTCCCGGATGCCGCACTTGATGATGGTCTCCTTCGTTGCGCCGGTGTTGGTGATAGCGATCAAGAACTGGTCTTTCTCGTCGTCGCGGGCCCAGATCCCTCGCTCAGCTCGGGTAATCGTCAGCCGCCGGCGACCACGAAGGTAGTTGGTCACGAACGACAGGCCCGCTATTACGACCGCCACGACAGAAACGATAAGCGCGACGGTCGCGCGATCAGCAAGCGCATCCACGGCTGGCAAGTCTATCGCACCCGAGGCGCCGCAGGAGCGGGAAAGCGCGGGAGTTCTTGAAGCTGATCGGAGCGCACGTGCGTTATGTGCGAAAGGACGGGATGGTACCCCCGACAGGACTCGAACCTGTGCCTTCGGCTCCGGAGGCCGACACTCTATCCGCTGAGCTACGGGGGCCCGTAGACCTTCATGGTAGCGAAGCGCCGGGCTTGCTGCACGGGAGCCGGAAGCTGGCGGGCGGCGACGCGGGACAGGGCGGCCCCGCGACAGAAAGCCGCGCCTAAGCAAAAATCAATGTCATACCTGAACAACAGGACACGGGGAGGACCGATGAGCATTCAGCTCACCGACGAGATGCGGGAACGCATCAACAACGCTTTGACCGAGGGCAACCCGGTGATGGTGGCGACGGCATCGGCTTCGGGCATGCCGGATCTGGTGTTCAAGGGGAGCATGATGGTGTTCGACTCCGAGCGCCTTGCCTACTGGGAGCGGGCGCTGGGAACGACGCTGCAGAACCTGAAGGAGAATCCGCAGGTCTGCGTGATGTACCGCAACCCGCAGACGCGAACGTTCTGGAAGATGTTTGGCGTTGCCGAGCTGCACGCATCGGGCCAGACGCGCGAGGCGGTGATGGGGCGGACGATTCAGGTCGAGCTCGACCGGGACCCCGAGCGCAAGGGGGTGGCCGTGGTCATTCGGGTCGACCGGGTGCTGGAGGCCGGCAAGGAGACGATGCGGCGGGAATGATCAGGCGACGCTGAAGTCGAGCACACCGGCGGGGAAGTCGATCTCCAGCCGGCCACGGCGAAGGAAGTCGAGGCCGAGGAGGCCGCGTATTCCCGACTGCGGCGGAATCGGGAATGCGACCACCCGAAACGATTCGAGTCGCGTGCCCATCGCAACGAGCGTGCTGACGACGCTCGTTTGGGCATTCCCGATTCCGCTCGCTGTCACGATCGGCAGGGGAGCGGCACTCGGGTCCGGCGCGCACCCGATGCGTTCGAGGATCGACGGGGCGATGACGGTCCACGTCGATCCCGTATCGAGGGCAAGGACGCACGTGCTCCGACCCGATGGCCCCACCAGATGCGCTCGTACGGGGATAATCCGCCCGTCCCGTGGGAATCGCTGTTTCACAGGATGTACACGAAGTCGCCGGTCGGATCCTGGCCGGTAAAGAGCAAAGCCTGGTCACGGAAAGGCGCAACATCGGCTCGTCGCGCCGCCTCGACGGGATCGGGAGTGTGGAACGCCAGGACGGCCGTACTCACATCGAGCCAGTCGTCGAGATCAGGGTCCGCTAGCAGCACCCATTCGTCAGGGTAGCGGGCGCAGATTTCGTCCCAGGTCAGCCGTTCCGCGGTAGTGGCGCTCATGGTGCCAGTATACGCCGGCGCTCAGCCGCCGAGGTTCGACAGCGCGTACGACATCAGGCTCCGCATGGAAGGCTTGAGGACCTCCCAGTGGGGGTCGTCGCGCTTGCCGCGACGATGGAGCATGAGGTTGAAGCCGCTGATGACCGCGAACTTGTAGGCGGCAAGGGCGCGGTACCAGGCGACATCGCCGGGGTCCGCGCCGAATGCCTTCACGTACATCGCTTCTAGCTCGTCGATCGGGGGCATGAGGCCGTTGCCGTAGCCAGAGCCTTCGTGGGCCCAGGCGCGGGCGTCGTTGAAGACCTGGAACCAGCCCAGGTCGTTGAGCGTGGCGCCGACGCCGCAGAGCTCCCAATCGATGACCGCAAGCAGGGCTGCGTCGGGCGCGTAGAGCAGGTTCGCCCACTGGAAGTCGCCGTGGAAGATGCCGACGTGCGGATTTGCCGGCATGCGTGCGAGGAGCCGGTCGCGAACCTCGGGGAAGAGGGCGAGCAGCTCCTGTTCGGCGGAACGCTCGTAGAAGCGATCCCAGTGGGTGACGTCGGCGTCGAACGGCCGCGGCGGCCCGAGATAAGCCGCCTTCTCTCGCCATTCGGCGCGGTGGATTCCCGCGAGCGCTGCCATGGCCTGCTCAGCGGCGTGACGCCTCGCGGCGAGAGGAAGCGCGGTGCCCCAGTCGTTCGGTCCGAGCAGCATGATGTTGCCCGGGAGCTTGAATGTGACGAAATAGGGCGAGCCGAACCAGCGCGGGTCGTCGCCGGACCAGACGACGCGGGCGTGCGGCACGGCGGAGCCTTCGATAGCGCTGAGCGCGGCGACCTGGCGGAGGACGTCGGCGGTGCCCTCGAACTTCACGCCGGGCGGCGGGAGGCGGAGGAAGTAGCTGGTCGTGCGGCCGTTGCTCGTGACATCGAAAAAGTAGGAGAAGCCGGCGTGGCCGGCCGTTTTCTCGACGCCGGAAACAAGCGCGGCAGGGTCGCGAAGCTGCTCGCGGGCGAAAATTTGAACGCGGCCGGCCAGTTCATCGAGTTCCATCGCGGGTCTCCCGGAAGCAGAGAGCCGGCCCCGTCGTTCCGGGGCCGGCTCGGATGTTACTCGCTGCGGGACCGGTCAGGCGATGGTGCCGAAGTCCCAGCCGTTGCCGGCCTTGAAGCTCTGAAGGATGCGGCGGGAGACGACCATGCGGTGGGTCTCGTCGGGACCGTCGTAGATGCGCGCGCCGCGGGCGAGGCGGTACATGCCTTCGAGCGGCGTGTCGCCGGAAACGCCGCGTGCGCCATGGACCTGGATGGCGCGGTCGATGACGTTGTGGAGGATCTGGGCGCCGAAGAACTTGATCGCGGAGATCTCGACGCGCGCCTCGTCGCCGGTGTCGATCTTGGCGGCGGCGTTGAGGGTGAGCGCCCGGGCGGCCTGGATCTCGACGTAGGAGTCGGCGATCCAGTTCTGCACCGTCTGCTTCTCGGAGAGCGTGCTGCCGAAGACTTCGCGCTTGAGCGAGTATTCGCACATCAGCTCGAAAGCTCGTTGCATCTGGCCAAGCCAGCGCATGCAGTGGTGGATGCGGCCGGGGCCGAGGCGGCGCTGAGCGATGCGGAAGCCGCCGCCGTCCTCACCGAGGAGGTTCGTGACCGGGACGCGGACGTTCACGTAGCGGATCTGGCAGTGCGAGCCCTCGGTGGAGCCCATCACGGGGATCTCGCGGACGATCTGGAAGCCGGGCGTGTCGGCGGGAACGATGATCTGGCTCATGCGACGGTGCGGCGGCTGATCCGGCTGGGTGACGCACATGACGATCGCGAACTTCGCGCCGACGGCGCCGCTGGTGAACCACTTGTGGCCGCGGATAACCCATTCGTCGCCATCGCGCTCGGCGGTCGTGCGAAGGCCGGTCGGGTCGGCGCCGGAGACTTCGGGCTCGGTCATCGAGAAGCAAGAACGGATGTCGCCGGCGACCAAA
>JAKALX010000337.1 GCA_021823905.1 Chloroflexota bacterium
TCGTGGTGGTGGTCTGAATACGTCACGAACGCCCTCTTCTCCCGCACGAACCACGCTGGCTCGCCGTGGCTCCGCCGCTCCGAAGTCTCCGGAAACGAGAGGCAGATTCGCCTCAGTCGCGAAAGTGGCTCGTCGTCCATGGTTCGGCAGCCTAAGCCATGACCCGGCCCTTGCCCATAGCCCCCGGAGCCGCGATCGCCAAGTGTCACTCCCGCTCTGGGAACGGACTCGGGTCCAACGCCCCCGGCGTCATCCGCCGCACCAGCTTGAGCTGTTCGTTCGCCCATGCCTCGAATCGCGGCCGCCATTCCGCGACTGGCACCAGCTCCTTGCCATCGAACCAGCAGCCCGTCAGTTCGACCAACCAGCGCAGCGGCCCGAGCTCCTCTTCGCTCCCATAGCCCCACGCGCGGCTGTCGTCCGTCAGGCGCGCCCAAACCGAGAATTCGTGCTCCGCTGCCCAGTCCTGTGCGAAGTAGTTCCGCGAGATCGACTCCAGCAGCGACTCCAGCACCACTTGTACGGCCCGCTCCCCGTCACACGCATCCGCGTCGAGCGCCGCCAGCAGCGCCTGAGCGCCCGCAACCGCCGCCGCGTCGTCCCTCGCCCCGGCGAGGACCCCCACGCACGCCTCTCGCAACATGTTGGCCGGGATCTCGCCCACGCGGAGACTTTCGACCAGAACGCCTGGACGCCGCCATGACGCCGATCACCAATCTCCCAGCAATCGGCAATCGGCAATCGGCAATCGGCAATCGGCAATTGTGAATTGTGAATCGCTACACGCGCGCCTCGAGCAGGATCCGCCGGAAGCTCAGGTTCGAAAGCGACCCGGTCCGCTTTGTCGTGATCAGCTCGACCACGTCCTGCCCGCTCATCCCGAGTTCCCGCAAGACCAGCCCGGCCATCAAGCCACTCCGGTTCATCCCGTGCGTGCAGATCGAGTACACCGCGTCGACCGCGTCTGTTCCGCGGCCTCGCGCCGCGTCGGCCACCATCGCCGTCAGCTCGAGGAGCCGCTCGAACCGCACCGGCCGTCCCTCGATGTCGATGAAGATGCTCGGCACCCACAGCCGCGTTGCCGGCTCATAGTGGGCCGGCAGGTCACCTGCACACTCGATCACGCAGGCGTTGTGCAACTGCTGCGGGTGGAACGGCTCGCCGACCTGGCTGTGCGCCCCGCCCATCCAGATCTCCGCCCGAAGCTCCGGCAGGTCGCCGGGGCCGGCGAGCAGCGACGCCCGCGGCACGTAGTGCGGACGGTGAACCTCGGGCGGTACTGATTCGAGCATCGGCTCCCACACGAAAAGCCCCGCTTCGAGGCGGGGACTGCGAGTGCACCTTGAAGTTTGGTGGAGACAGGGGGGCTCGAACCCCCGACCTCAGCAATGCGAATGCTGCGCTCTCCCAGACTGAGCTATGTCCCCACAGGTCCAGACGGGCCAACCTCATCCTAGTGAGCGGCCCGTTTCCCCGTCAAATCTCCGAATCTGCAACCGAACATAAGACGCTCAGGACGAACCTTCGGGCCGGCTTCCAGAGTCGGGCTGGTGCGGTCAGACAGTCGTCCAGGGCCCTCAGGCGACGATCGGCAACTCCGGGTCGGCATCGCCGGTGATCTGCTCAACCTTGCGGGCGAATGGGATGTTCCGGCTACGACCGGTGCGAAGACCCTCGCCCGATCCGGTAGCTCGTCTCCCCTGTGAATTCCCGCTCCTTGCCGCACTTCTTGCACCGTCCAGGCGTCAGCTCGCCCCTCGGAGACTCCAGAACCCAGTGATGGACGCAGTCTCCAACCAGTTGAAGCGCTTCGGCCTTCGACATGTGAGCTTCCCCTCGACACCTGTGTTCGCCGACGGACAGGGTTCCCGCCACCATCGCCGGCCCTTCGGGAGTGTAGCCCCACCTATAAAGCGTTTCAATGACCTAGTTGTAATACATTCGATACGTTGTCGTCAGGTGTCGTAGACGCTATTGGTCTTTGTTTTTGGTCATCCCCGTCAGCGGCCGCACCACCAGCAGCCCCGCCGCCAGGTCGATCGACCGCACCACCTCGGCAATCGCCGGCAGCAGCACCGCGTTCCGCCCTTCGCCAACCACATAGACGTCGGTAGCGCCCGTGTCCAGGACTTCGGTGAGCCGGCCGAGCTCGCGGCCCTCCTCCGTCACAACCCGCAAGCCAACCAGCTCGTGCACGAAATACGACTCGTCGTCGTCGCGCAGCACGTCGTTGTCCGCTGCCTCGACCAACTCGCTCCGGAACCCCTCGACGTCGTTGCGCGAACTCAGCCCCGACAGCTTCAGGATCCACGCGTCACGATCGAACCGCGCCTGCTCGACGATTCGCCGCACGCCGGCAAGGTAGACAGGCCGTCCGCGTTGAAGGTTCCGCGCCGACGGCGAGAACGCCGACACCCGCAGCTCGCCCTTGAGCGCGTGCGGCCGCAACACCCGGCCCACCGCCGTATACCCCTCCCGCGGCTCTCTCGGTTCGGGTCGCGGTCGCGGCTGCGGTCGCGGCCGCCCGGTCGCCGTTCCGCCTACCGCAGGGACCCTACCGTGGTTCTCCGGTTGAGGCACGTTCCGCTCCTGTCAGCGACCGAATCGGAAATCGTGAATCGCGAATCGTGAATCGGCTAGTCGCCGATCTCCAGTTGCGCCCGCACGTCTTCGCGTACGGCCGCGACTTTCAGCATCGAGCGCAGCGACGACGCGATCCGGCCGCCCTTGCCGATCACCTTGCCCCAGTCGTCTTCCGCGACGTCCAGCCGCACGACGATACGGTCGCCGTCGCCCTTCTCGGTGACCTGCACGGCGTCCGGGTTGTCGACCAGCGCCTTCGCAAGGTACTCGACGACGTTGCCCATCATCGTTTCGGCCATGGCTATTTCTTCGCCTCTGCCTTCGGCTTCGCCACGCGCGTCGAAACGGGCGCCGGCGTCGTGATGATGCCCGCCCGCCGCAGGATCTTCTCGGCCGACTCCGAAGGCTGCGCGCCCTTGGCGATCCACTCCTTCACCTTGTCGCCGTCAATCTGCGAGGTCGGCGGGTCCGCGTGCGGGTCATACGACCCCAGCGTCTCGAGGAACGCGCCGTCGCGCTTCGCCATCTGGTCCGCCACAACCAGGCGGTAGTAGGGGTGGTGCGTCTTGCCAACGCGACGCAGTCGAATTCGGATCATTCTTCACTCCCGGGTATCAGCCCCGCCCTCAGCGGGGCAGTAAGCGCACTTCGTCCAATCGTACGGCATCCCCCCTTATGCCGCGAACAGGGCGAGTGAATCACGGGGACACAGAGACACAGAGGCCACAGAGATTAAGCAAAGAGAGGTCGACCGACTGAAAAACAACCCCGTGCCGTCTCCGTGCTCTCGGTGTCTCTGTGTCCTTGTCACCGCATCCGCGGCAGGCCGCCGAAGCGCCCGCCTGAGGCCAGCGATTTCGCTATCTTCCGCGCCTCGAAGAACTGCTTCAGCAGCTGGTTCACCTGCGACGGCGCCGTTCCGCTCCCCTTCGCGATGCGCTTCCGGCGCTTCCCGTCGATCTTGTCCGGGTGTCGCCGCTCCCAGCGTGTCATCGAAAGCACGATCGCCTCCGCCTGGCTGAAGAACCGGTCGTCGATGTCGTCCACCGAAAGCTGCGCCTTGATCTTGTTGAACCCCGGCAGCATCCCCACCAGTTGTCCCAGCGGGCCCATCTTCCGTACCTTCCGCAACTGCTCGACGAAGTCCTGGAGGTCGAACGTCCCCCGCTTCAGCTTCTCCCCGAAGCGGTCCGCGTCCTCCTCCCCGATCTGCTCCTTCGCCTTCTCGATAAGCGAAAGCATGTCGCCCATCCCCAGGATCCGGCCCGCCAGCCGGTCCGGGTAGTACGCCTCCAGCGCGTCCGACTTCTCGCCGATGCCGATGAACTTGATCGGCACACCCGTCACGCTCCGGATGCTCAGCGCCGCCCCGCCGCGCGCGTCGCCGTCCATCTTCGTCAGGATCAGCCCCGTGATCCCGACCTTCTCGTTGAACTCCTTCGCCGAGCTCACCGCGTCCTGGCCGATCATCGCGTCGGCGACAAACAGCACCTCCTGCGGGTCGAGCTGCCGCCGCAGGTCCGAGACCTCCTTCATCATCTCCTCGTCGATGTGCAGCCGCCCCGCCGTGTCCACGAGCACGTGCGTCATCGCCATCCGCTTCGCCTTCTCCAGGCCGTTCGCCGCGATGACCGACACTTTTGCCGCCGTTCCTTCCTCGTGATACGGAACGTCGAGCTGCTTCGCCAGGGTCACCAGTTGCTCGATCGCGGCCGGCCGGTAGACGTCGCAGGCCACCACCAGCGGTCGCTGCCCCTGCTTCTTCAACAGGTTCGCCAGCTTCGCGATGCTCGTCGTCTTTCCTGAACCCTGGAGGCCGACGAGCATGATCACCGTCGGCGGACGGCTCGCCGTCGCTAGCTTCGGCGTCTCGCCCCCCAGGATCTCGACCAGCTCCGTGTGGACGATGTCGACGATCTGCTGGGCCGGCGAAAGACTGCGGAGCACCTGTGCCCCCAGCGCCTTCTCCTTCACGCGGGCCGTGAACTCGCGTACCACCTTGAAGTTCACGTCCGCCTCGAGC
>JAKALX010000338.1 GCA_021823905.1 Chloroflexota bacterium
CGGCGGGATGCCGCGCTACAAGTACGTCGCCAACCGCGCGCTCACCCTCTTCCAGAACGTGATGCTGGGCGAGAAGCTCAGCGAGTACCATACCGGCTGCCGGGCGTTCTCCCGCCGGGTGCTGGCGGCACTGCCGCTCGCGACCAACTCGGACGACTTCGTGTTCGACAACCAGATGCTGGCGCAGGCCCTCTTCTTCGGCTACCGCGTCGGCGAGGTCTCCTGCCCGACGCGGTACGAGGCGGACTCGTCGTCGATCAACTTCGGCCGCTCCACGCGCTACGGCCTCGGCGTCCTCTGGACCAGCCTGCAGTACCGCGCCGCCCGCTGGCACCTCGCGCGCCCGCGAGTCTTCAGGGCCGATTGCCCCTGAATTGCCTACAGTTCGTGGCGCCGCACTTGACGGTCGCAGATCAGGTTGGCTTCGCAGCCACCGTGCCGGCCATCGACGAAGGTCTTAACTGGAGCGCCGTCGAAGCCGAGCTCCCTTGACTGCGTTAATGTCTTGCTGGCGTTCAGCTCGACGGAGACTGGGCATTCATCGCTATTGTTAGTTGTACTTTGGGGAGCGGACCTTTGGTTGCTCAGTGGGGTCTCGCTCTGAGATCTGGTAGAAATAGCGAGGTACTCACAGTTCGCGCCGGATCTCGGTCAGTTACAAGCTTGTAATGGGGCGGTAACTCGGCGGCGATTTGCCGGACCAAGTCCTGATTCCCCTGGCTCACCAGGACGATCGGTGGGTGAACCGCGGATCCTTCCTTACGGAGCGTGTCCAGCTGGGAGACGGCAAGAAACCGATAACGGGAGGACAGCCAGGGATAAAGGGAGAACAATTCGGCCATGGTCTGATCTGGCACCCTCCCAACCTCGACGACCGTATACCGCGGGTGTTCTTGGACGGCCTTCATCGCCATCGTTTGCGGTGTTGCTGCCACGTGTGTCGGACTGATCACGAAAAGCTGATCGGCGTTCAGGCAGATGACAACGGCGAGGAGTGGAGACAATATTGCAAACCGGCTGACTTTCGTCGGCAGCGTAACCATGCCCTGGAGCATCGTCTCTAGTGTGGCGACCGAGTTGGCTGCAAGCAAAGCGATCGGTGGCATGAGAAACAGAAGGCGTGTGATCGAAGGCTCGGGCAGGTAATTTGTTGCCGCGATTGCTAGTAGTCCGGACAAGAACCATACAAGCACGGTCCGCTCTGCGAGACGCCTCAGGCGAAACAGAGCGATGCCGATGCCGGCAGCGAAGAACATTCCGGTGACACGATCAACTCCCGGTCCGCCCACGTAGTGGTGAAACCATTGGTGGTTGACCCACCAGAAGAGAAGGGAGCGGACAGTGCCCATCCGAGCGACCAACCATGGGTGAACTGCCGCCGCTTCGCGGTGACTGTTCTCGATCGCAACGTGGATCACGTGGCCGAGTGGCGTGGTCAATAGGCCTGGCGCTACCGTCAGAAGAAACGCTGCAAGCATGAGCGCATGCGCGATCGCCTGCGCCCAACTCGGCTTCTTAAGGAAGTTGATGAGCAGCAGCAGGGTAAGTGGCAGCCAGACGACCATTGCGCCCTGGAACGTATAGAGGCACAAGCCGGCTGCCAGGCCAGTCAGGAAGACAAAAACGAGGCGTTGTGTGCGCCAGGCCAGTGCCAACATGAGCATGAGAAGCGTTGAATAGAAAAGCATATGCGTGTTGTTATACGCGATGCGTGTGAAGGCCATCAGGTAATGACTGCAGCCAATCAAGGCACCAGCAACGAGAGCAGTCGTACGGCCAAACAACGTCAGTCCAATTAGATACACCAGTATCACAGTAAAAGACAGCACCAGAACCTCGCTGAAGCGCCAGCCCCAAACGTTGACCTGGCCCGTGAGCCTCATGAGGAGTCCCTGAATGATACTGTCGAGTGCGGGGTGGGTGTCATACACCTTGCTTAGATTGAAGACATCGAGCGCCGCGCCGTTGGCGTAGTCGCGGGCAGCGTCGAAGAAGGAGATCTCGTCACCAACGAAGGCGAAGGTCCACTTGGTCAGATCGATAGAGTTGAGCAGACCGGAGCACGTCGCCAACGAGAAGGCAACGATCCAGTCCCAGCGTGTCAGCCTCAATATCGGACGCTGTGGAGTCCGGTCGAGACGGTGGACGACGAACGCAAACAGAGACAGCGCAAGGAGAAGGAGACTGGCGTCCCATGCGCTGTGACGATGGTGGCCGAGCCGCCAGAACAGGACCGTGGCGGCCAGGGAGGCGAGGACAGCGCTGGCAACGGCGAATGTGTCTCGTTGGAACGTCGGAACCGGAAGGTAGGGCTTGAGGTCGATGCGAAGGGGGCCATGGCGCGCCGCCACCCCGGCGAGCAGAAGGCCAACAATCAGCAACGCCATACCCGTGAAGACGTCCTGGCAGTTGTTGACATAGGGCGCGAGAAGTGCCTGCAAGAATCCGGGGAAGAAGCGGACACGATTCTGCACCTGCATGACCGAAATGCCCAAGCCGATGAATGCAAGGCCCAAAAGAAAGAGGGTCAGGGAAGGACGCGTGACGATGGGAAGGCCATCGGAAGCGCTACCTACATGCCCGCCTCGACGACGACGGCAGCGTTGCGCATGGTTCCCCTGAGTGGGCAGGGTTTGCAGGGTCGCCGCCACTGATTTGAATCCTAGCATTCCAGGGGTGCAGAGCGAAACACCGTGAATTCTATCTTTGGGGATCAGAGTGATGTGCATGTACTCTGCTGGAGGCTCGCGGGTATTGGACCCGCCAAGCATCGATTCCGGGCTGTATGAGCTCGGAGGCGCGAAGTCCGCGCTCCTCGAGCCGGTCCACGGCGGTGCGGTAGGGGTCGGCCGGGGCGAGCACCAGCGTGGCGTGGGCGCAAGCCTTGTCCGTCCGGTCAAGGAGGTCCGGGGGCCAGGAGTCCTCGGGATTGGCCAGTTCCTCGCGCAGAGTTCCGTTGAGCAAGCGGCCCTCGGCGGCACGATCGCGACGGGTGCGCTCGAGCAGGCCGAGTTCGATCCACGTCCGCTGACGGACGTCGATGAGCACTCCGACTACCACCGGCCCGGGGACCTTGGCGACGATGTCGAGCAGTTTCGCCTTGGCTCCGTTGTCGGTGTCCTGGCGAACGACGATCGACCACGTGCCGATCAGCAGGAGCGTGCCCAGACTCACACCCAGGGCGGAGCGCGCCACCCGCTGGACGCCGAGACGCGTGAGCGCGCGGCCGGTCTCGACGCCTCCCAGTGCGGTCCAGACGCAGAGCGGCACCGCGAGGAGGACGGTGCGGTGGGCGTCGCACCTCGTCGTCAGCAGCATGGGGAGCACGCTGACGGCGAACCATGTGAGCAGCACGGCGTGCCCCCACCGCCGGGCGCAGCGTAGAGAGACGACGAAGCCGAGAAGCGTGAACGCCGCGAGCGGGGCGAAGTACGCCTTGATCGCGGGAGGGTCGTCGAAGATCGCCTGGCTCCCGGCCGAGGTCATCGTGAACGGTGACAGCAGGCGGGTGCACTGCGGGATCGTCTCGGCGAGGACCTTGAACGTCACCTCGAGACGCTCCGCCGGTGACGCCGCGAACGGCCCCTTGCGCGGCACGGCGGCGAGCTCCGCGGGCGTGGGCACGAGGTGGGACAGGCCGGTGCGTCTGGCCCACCGCGCGAAGGCGTCGAACGCCGGCGATTCGTGCGCTAGGTAGTCGCGAACGTAGTCCGATTCGGTGAGTATCGTGTAAAGCTGTTCCCCGCGGGCATTCAGGAAGCTGCGCTGGCGGCCTGCCGCCCACTGGGTCGCGGCCACGGCGATGGCGACCGCGGCGAGGGCGGCGAACGCGGCCAGCGCCTGCCGGCGGCGGTCGCGCCACGCCCGGACGACGGCCGGGACGAGCGATGCGAGCAGCGCGATGACGACCAGCCGACCGGGTGAATACCCCAGCGTCGCCACGTACAGCGCCGCGCCCGCGACGAGGCCGTGCCACCACGCCGCGCCGCCGGGCGCCACCAGCTTCCCGACGGCGATCGCCGCCACCACGCAGGCGAGCACGGTGGCGGACAGCGAGGTCCCGTACTTGCCGTAGAAGATGACGTACGTGTTCGCGGCCGCGACCAGCGCCGTGACCGCAGCGGCCGCGGGCCCGAAGTAGCGGCGCACGAACACCCACAGCGCCGGCACGATGAGGAGCGCCCAGAGCGCAGCGAAGAGACGGAGCGAGAGCGTCGAGAACCCGGCGTGCGTGAGCAGCGCGTACGTCGGCGCGCCGTACAGGAGAGACGCGTTGCCGTTGCTCACCAGCCCGTCGTTCCAGACCAGCGTACGAACGGCGTAGCCGAGAGCGCTCGTCTGCGCGTAGAACGCCTCGCCGAACCCCGTCGTGACCGGGGCCTCCCACACCAGCGTCGATCCCGCGAACGTTCGCAGGTGCCAACCGAGCGCGAACGTGGCCAGCGTGACGGCCGCGACCAGCGCCCCCGTGCTCCACCAGGCCGCCACGGTGGCCGGCCGGCGCGGCGTGACGATCATTCCGGCGTCCGGGACGAGCACCATATGCCACGCCAGCAACGCGAGGATGGCCGCGGTGACGGCGAGCTGCGGCGCCAGCCCGGCCAGA
>JAKALX010000009.1 GCA_021823905.1 Chloroflexota bacterium
AAACAGATGAACAGTTCGAGAAGCACGGCCACCCGGCCGATGACGGTTCGCAGCAACGCCGCGTCGAATGGCTCGCAGGCCAGGGGACAACACCCCATTCGCATCCTGCTAGTCGACGACCACGCGGTTATCCGCCAGGCGCTGCGGATGCTTCTCGAGAGCCAACCGGAATTGGAGGTCGTCGCAGACGTCGAGAACGGACGCGAGGCGGTGACCGCCGTCGAGAAACTGACCCCGGACGTGGTGCTCATGGACGTGGTCATGCCCGGCCTCAACGGCCTCGAGGCGACCCGCCAGATTCGCCGCTCGAACCCGAACACAAGGGTTGTCATGCTCAGCGGCTTCGTCGACGAGGACCAGTTGCTCGACTCGATCCGCTCCGGCGCTTCGGGCTACATCATCAAGAAGTCCGACGTCTCCGAGCTGGTGCTCGCGATCCAGACGGTGCACCGCGGCAACAGCTACTTCTCGAGCGCCCTCAGCGAAGGCTTCGACCTGGCCGAGGTCCTGTACCAGGCCAAGCGTTCCGATCAGCGTTCCGGTGTCGACGCGCTCACTTCCCGCGAACGCGAAGTGCTCCAGCTTATCGCCGAGGGGTACACGAACCAGGGCATCGCCAACGAGCTCTACATCAGCGTGAAGACTGTCGAAGCGCACAAGGCCCACATCATGGCCAAGCTCCATGCCCGGAACCGCACCGACCTCATCCGCTACGCGATTCGCAAAGGCATCGTGCGCCTCGAGAGCGTGGAAGAGGCTGAGCGTATGCTCGCCAACTTTGGCGATGACGGCAGCACCCTCGCGGGTTGAGCGCCGCGCCACGTTGTATGGGAAGCCCGGCCGGGAACGCCGGGCTTTTTCGTGCGCCGCCCATGGGCCGCGGCGAAGGTTTCGAAGTAGGGAGCGGGTGCCGAGGTGTGAGGGTTCCTGTTTTGCGACTGTGGGCCTTCCCCGATGCCGCGGACAGAGTACCGCCGCCTACCCTGAAGGCACGTTGGAGCACGCGCACAGGCCATGATCAAACTCACACGTATCGATGGCACGGAATTCTACATGAACCCCGATCTCATCGAGGTTCTGGAAGCGAGCCACGACACGCACGTGACCCTCACGAACGGGCACAAATACGTCTGCGCCGAGTCGCCCGAAGTCATCGACGAGCGGAGCGCCGAATTCCGCCGGATGAGCATGGGCGCGGTTCGGAGGGTGAGCTAGGTGGACCTGGCAACCGTCATTGGCGTCACACTCGCGTTCGTCGGGATTATCGGCGGCAATATCGTCGAAGGCGGCAATCCCGGGACGCTCGTCAACATCCCCGGCTTCATGATCGTCATCCTCGGATCGTTTGGCGCGATGATGGTCTCTCAGCCGCTGTCGGTCGTGGTTGGGCTGCCAAAGTTCATCCTCAAGGCCTTCTTTGGCGGCAGCGCGCACGACTCCGCGGGCACCGTCGATCTGTTTGTCCACATGGCCGACAAGGCTCGGCGCGAAGGTCTCCTGGCGCTCGAGGCTGACGTCGAGAGCATCCATGACCCGTTCACCCGCAAGGGTGTCCAACTGATGATTGACGGCACCGATCCGGAGCTCCTTCGCGAGATCATGGAGATCGAGGCGGAGGCGATGAAGCATCGCCATGAGGCGAATTTCGCCGCCCTCGAATTCGTCGGGGGCATCGCCCCCACGATCGGAGTCCTGGGCGCCGTGATGGGCCTCATGAGCGTGATGAGGCACCTCGACCAGCCGGCAGAAATCGGTCCAGGTATCGCCACGGCGTTCGTGGCCACCTTCTATGGGGTCTTCACCGCGAATGTCCTCTGGCTGCCACTGGGGAACAAGCTGAAGACCAAGTCGAAGCACGAGCAGCACGCCCTCAACGTCGTGGTCGAGGGCCTGATGTCTATCCAGTCTGGCGAGAACCCGCGCATCGTCCGCGAGAAGCTTGAAGGCTTCCTCGAGCCCAAGGCTCGCCAGAAGAAGGACGACCTCAAGGAGGCTGCGTGAGCAACAAGGTTCCCGACCCCCCAAAGCCCGAGAACCACGAACGCTGGATCGTCAGCTATGCCGACATGCTGACGCTGCTGTTCGCGCTTTTCGTCGTCCTCTATGCGACGGCCGATCCAAACGCTCGGAAGCTGGAATCAGTCCGCACCTCAATCGACCAGGCGTTCAACGTAGGCGTTAAGAACGGTGATAAAGGAGCTTCGCCCGTATTCAGCAATGGCGGCGGAATCACACCAACGATCAGCGAACTGAAGTCGCGGGCGATGGTCGACCTCTCGACGAAGATGAATAGCTTCGCCGCGTCGAAGGGGATCGACGGCAAGGTGCAGGTGAAGAGCGACGCGAACTCGATCACGATCACCCTGGCGGACAACCTCCTGTTCGGCTCGGGAAGCGCGGATCTGAAGCCGGGGAGCCAGGAGGTGCTGATGCAGGTCGCCGGCGCGCTGAACGCGCTCCCGAACAACATCCGCATCGAGGGTCACACCGACAACATCCCGATCTCGAACTCGCAGTATTCGTCGAACTGGGAGCTCTCGGCTGCTCGCGCCGCCAGGGTGCTGCGGTTCCTCGAAGAGGAGGGCGGTCTCAAGCCGTCCAAGCTGTCGCTCGCCGGCTACGCCGACACGCGGCCGATCGCCGACAACGCCACGGCCGAGGGGCGTGCGCTCAACCGGCGGGCCGACATCGTCATCATGTATCCGAGCCAGGAAGAGCTGCAGCAGATCCTTGGCGCGGCCACGCCGGCAGGGAGGTAGCGATGTACAAGGATCCGAAGGTTCTCGCCGGAGTAGTGGTCCTCCTTGGGGTGGGGTTCTGGTTCTTCGTCAAGCCCATCGTCATGCCCTCGAAGCCTGCGCCGAAGCCCACCGCGGAACAGATTGCCGCGGCGCCTAGACCCACGCTCACGCTCGAAGAACGCGTTCTCAACCTGAAGTCCCCCGCCGCGGCCCCGAACTACGTGAAAGTTTCCCTGGCTCTCGAGTTCGAGGATCCGAAGCATACCTACCTCAACCTGAAGGGCGCCGCGATCACCGCAGCGAACACCTCGCTGGCCGACGAAATGAAGCCGGACCTGCCCCGTATCTGGGATGCCGTCATCAAGACCGTGGGTGGGAAGACGGTCGACCAGGTTGCGACACCGGAGGGGCAGGACGCGTTGAAG
Source organism: Chloroflexota bacterium (assembly GCA_021823905.1). Classification (GTDB taxonomy): domain Bacteria; phylum Chloroflexota; class Dehalococcoidia; order Tepidiformales; family Tepidiformaceae; genus JAKALX01. The sequence goes on from JAKALX010000009.1 coordinate 3,167, forward strand.
GCAGACCTGATTACCGCTCTCAACAGCCAGCTCGGGGCGGACCGCCGCGTCGAGCGCATCAACTTCGTTACCTGGATCACACAATGAGGCAGCGCTATGACCGCCCCGCATGAGGTTCTCGCCCAGCTCCTTTCCGCCGCACAGGCCGACTCGCTCGACGCCTCGGGGAAACGTGCATGGGCGGCGGCCTCTGGCGCGCTGCGCACGATCCTCGGCAACGCACCCACCGCCCTTGGCGTGGACGGGCGGCTGGTCATGCCGGACGAGATCGCCGGCGAGTTCGCGGCCCCCCACCTGGTCGCTCCGCTCGAGCTGAGCACCAGCCATGATCAAACTGCCACCGCGTACCTCGTTATCCCCACCTCAGAGACAGCGGCAGCCCTCAACTCGGAGGCGGAGGACGCCAGCGACCAGGAGCAGCAAACCATCGTCGTCGCCTCCACCATGCTCGGCCAGGTCGTTCAGTCACTGAACCTGCAGGTGTTTTCGGCCTCTCCCTCGGGACTTGTCGTCGCCATCGACGACCTTGTTGCGAACACGATGCCGGCGCTCATCGAGGCGATGGACGAGCCGGCGCTCTACCTGACATTCGTCGCTGACCTCGGGAAGCCCCTCCCCGTCGCGCTCGTGCTCCCCGGTACGTTCCTCGACATCGTGGCCGGCGCGCTGCCTCTTGAGGCGGCGGCCGCCGAGGCATCCGGCGCCGGCGGGCCACAACCCGCCGCCGGCGCTCCTTCGTTCTCGCTGACTGCCGATGATCTTGATATGGCAAAGCTCGTCGAAGAAGAAGAACCGGAGCCAACGCCCATCTTTGCGATGCCCAGGCAGCAGCCGCCGGTACCGCCGCCCCCGCAGCCCAGGCGGCCGGAGCCCGTCCCGCCTCCGGCTCAGCGCGCCCGCTTCGCGCCCATCCCCGATCAGCCGGCGCCCGTCGGCCAGGCCGGGATCGACCTCCTCGCCGGCCTGCAGATGAACGTCTCGGTCGAGCTGGGGCGGACTGAGCTGACCGTCGCCGACATCCTTGGACTTGGCCCGGGCTCGGTGATCGAACTCGACCGCATCGCTGGCGAACCCGTTGACATCCTCGTGAACGACCGGCTGATCGCTCGCGGCGAGGTCGTGGTCGTCGACGAGAACTTTGGTGTACGAGTCGTCGAGGTCATCCGGCGGCAGGCCGAACAAGAAGAAGCCATCGGATGAACGATCCCAGGCAGCGAAAGAAGCTGATGTGGGCCCTCGCCCTCGGGGCCACCCTGCTCGTCTCCCTGCTTTTCATTGCGATGCTCGCACCCAGCAACGCGCCTGCCGACCCGGTAATTCGCGTGGCTGGCGCCGGCGGCGCGCCTGGTGCGACACCCGCCGCGGCCTCGGGTGGCAGCGGCTTCAGCCTCGGCGGCGGCCAACTGGTGTCGCTGGCCTGGCGGCTCGCGTTGGTCGCCCTCATTATCGGCGTCTCCATACTTGGCCTGCGCTGGTGGGGCAAGAAGACGGCCGGGCCGCGAAGCACCACCGGGTTCATCAAAGTCGTCGATACGCTCGCCATTAGCAATGGACGGACGATTCATCTCGTGGCACTTGGCGACCGCGTCATTGCCGTGGGTGCGACGGCACAGCAACTCTCGCTGCTCAACGAGCTAACCGAGGAAGAAGCCGCTCGCGTTCTGGCGTCCGTCCCACAGCCATCCGATCAGCCGCTGGCCGCGTTCGCGGCGGAGTTGTTTCAGTCGATGCGCCGCGGCGGCGCACAGGCGCGACGGCCGGGCGCACAGGACCGGCCGGCAACCGTCGCCGCCGACGAGCGCTAGGCCGGGGTCTTCGCGACCGCCGTCCAACCAGATTCCCAGGTCGGTGAGGGCAAGCGGCTCCCGATTTAGGGGCGCGGCTCCGGGGCGTAAGGGGTTCGCCTCTGGCCGGATGGGCGTTCCCCAATACTGAGCCCGCACCCCGCTGCCTACGCTGGTGACGCATCCCAGATGGGACGCAGCGGGGGACGCCGGTTGACCACGCAGGGGCTCGCAAAGCGGCGAATTGGACGGCGAACGCTCCTCGCCTTGCTGTTCGTCAGTGTCGCGCTTCTCGCCCTGACGGGGTGTGCCACCCAGACGGCGCAGGCGCAGGGGCAGTCCCAGGTCGGGACGATCGACGCCCAGAATCCGCAGAACATCTCCTCGGCGATTCAGATTCTCATCCTCGTCACGGTGCTCTCGCTCGCCCCCGCGATTCTCGTGATGGTCACGTCGTTCACCCGGATCATCGTTGTCCTCTCCCTGGTGCGGAACGCGATCGGCATCCCGCAGTTGCCGCCCAACCAGGTGCTCATCGGGCTCGCGCTGTTCCTGACGGCGTTCGTGATGGCGCCCGCGATCAAGACGATCAACAGCCAGGCCGTGCAGCCGTACCTCAACGGCACGATCACGCAGCAGGAGGCGTTCGACCGCGGCGAAACGCCCCTCCGAGCCTTCATGCTCAAGCAGACTCGGGAGCAGGATCTCGGGCTCTTCTTGAAGCTCAGCAACATGGACAAACCCGCGACCCAGGACGACATCCCGACCTACGTGCTCGTCCCTGCGTTCACGATCTCCGAGCTCAAAACAGCCTTTCAGATGGGCTTTGTGATGTTCGTGCCGTTCCTCATCATCGACCTCGTCGTGTCCTCGGCGTTGCTCAGCATGGGCATGATGATGCTGCCGCCCGTCGTCGTCTCGCTCCCGTTCAAGATCTTGCTATTCGTCCTGGTCGATGGCTGGTACCTGATCGTGGGCTCGCTCGTCGGAAGCTTCAATTGACAGGAGTGATGGTGTGAACGAAGCCGTCGTGCTCGGGCTGGCAAAAGAGTCGCTCATGGTGGCCCTCGAGGTGGCCGCGCCAATTCTCGGGGCGAGCCTCGTCATCGGCGTCGTCGTAAGCCTCATCCAGGCCGTCACCCAGGTGAACGAGATGACGCTGACGTTCGTGCCGAAACTCATTGGCGTCTTCGTTGCCATGCTCATCTTCGGGCCGTGGATGCTGGAAACGATGTCGAGCTTCTCGGCCGGGCTCTTCGCGAATATGGCGAGTTACGGCAGGTGATGGGATAACCGCGATGCCGACGCTCTCGCCCACCTTCTCCTACACCTTCCTCCTGCTCCTGATCAGGGTGAGCGGGATGCTGGTGTCCGCGCCGCTGCTCTCCCATAAGGGCATTCCGTCGTGGACGAAGGTTGGCTTCGCGGTCTTCTTCGCGCTTGTGCTCGTCCCGTTGCAGCAGGATCGGGCGCCGCAACCGCCCCAGCAGCTTGGCACGGTCGTCGACGCGGTCATCCGCGAGGTGCTGTTCGGGCTCGCGCTGGGGCTGGCCATGAACCTGGTGTTCATGGGGCTCCAACTGGCGTCGCGCATCGTCGGGGTGCAGATGGGTTTTGGCATCGGCGCCGTGCTCGACCCGATCACCGGTGCTGAGTTCGGGACGTTCGACCAGTTCTATGCCCTGCTGGTCACGCTCGTCTTCTTCACCATCAACGGGCACCACCTCGTCATCCAGGTGCTGGCCGAAACCACTCGCGGCGTTCCCCTCGGGTCGTTCGATCCGTTCTCGCTGCAGATCGCCGGGATCACCGGCCTCATCGCCGGCCTGACGGTCACCGCCGTGCGGATGGCGATGCCGGTGATGGCGGCGCTGTTCCTGACGGACCTCGGGCTCGGCTTCGTGGCGCGAACCGTGCCGCAGGTGCAGGTCCTGGTCGTCGGCGCCCCGATCAAGATCGTTGTCGGTGTGGTCGTCCTCGGAGCGGCCCTGCCCGTGACGGTGGCGATGATGAACACGGTCATCAACTCGCAACTGGCCGGCTCGAGCCAGGTGCTGCTGGGGACGCGCTAAATGGCCGGCGAAAAGACCGAGGCGCCAACCCCAAAGCGGCGGCGTGAGGCACGCCAGCGCGGCAACGTCTCTCGTTCCCAGGAAGTCGTGTCCATCGGCGTCCTCCTCGTCGCGGTCATGGGAATGCGCATGGTCGCTCCCGCGCTCTGGAACAACATGGCCAACCTGGTGCGCGAAGGGCTCGGGAACCGCCAGCACGCCGATCTCACCCAGCAGTCGGCGTTGGCGTTCGGTCAGGCAACGAGCAGCCGCGCGCTGCTGGCGATGGCGCCGCTGTTCGCGATGCTCGCCCTCGCGGCGGTGGCCCTCAACATGGCACAGACGGGATTGCTGCTCAGCAGCGAGAAGCTCAAGCCCAAGCTGAGCCACGTGAATCCCGGCGCCGGGATCAAGCGCATCATCTCGATCGACGGGCTTGTCAGCCTCCTGAAAGCACTCCTGAAGATGGCGATCGTCGCCGTCGTCGTCTACATGACGGTTCGCTCGCAAATGAGCGAGCTCGCGGGCCTCGGCCAGTTTTCCGCGGGAGAGGGAACGGCGCGGCTTGCCGGTCTCGCCTTCGACGTCGCGCTGCGTGCGGCGGCGGTGCTCTTCCTCCTCGCCGTCGGTGACTACGTCTGGCAGCGCCGCAAGTGGACAAAGCAGATGCGGATGTCCAAAGAAGAGCTGCGCCAGGAGTACCGGGAGAGCGACGGCGATCCCCAGATCAAACAGGCGATCCGGCGCAAGCGCCAGGCGTTGATGAACCGGATGATCGCCGCCGTCCCCAAAGCGGACGTCATCGTGACGAACCCGACGCACTTCGCCGTCGCCCTGAAATACGACCCGGTCTCGATGGGCGCCCCGGTGGTCGTGGCGAAAGGCCAGGATCTGCTGGCAAAGCGCATCCGCGAGGTCGCCCAGAAAGCTGGCGTGCCGGTACTCGAAGAGCCGCCGCTCGCCCGCGCGCTCTACGCGGCCGTTCCTCTTGGCCATCCGATCCCGGCAAACCTCTTTCACGCGGTGGCAGAGGTGCTGGCCTGGGTCTACTCGCTCCGCTCGAAGCCTGGCTTCGGCCGGACTGCAACGGCCGGTGCGCCGGTGGGGGGTAACTGATGACGGTGCAGACAGCGGCGCGGCCAAGCGGCATCGGCCGCCTCCTCGGCCAGAGCGACATTCTCCTCGCGGTCGCGGTGATCACCATCGTTGGGATGATGATCATCCCCCTGCCTTCGCCGCTGCTCGACCTCCTGCTGACGGTCAACATCGCGACCGGCGTCACGGTCCTCCTCGTCTCTATCTATACCGACGACCCGATGAAGTTCTCGGTCTTCCCGTCGCTGCTGCTGATCACGACTCTCTACCGCCTGGCGCTCAATGTCTCCACCTCGCGCCTTATCCTGCTGCGTGGCGACGCCGGCAGCGTCGTCCATTCGTTTGGCAGCTTCGTGGTCGGCGGGAATCTCGTCGTCGGACTCGTTGTCTTTCTGATCCTCGTCGTCATCCAGTTCGTCGTCATCACGAACGGCGCCGGGCGCGTCGCCGAGGTGGCCGCACGATTCACCCTCGACGCGATGCCCGGCAAGCAGATGGCGATCGACGCCGACCTGAACGCGGGCCTCATCGACGAGAACCAGGCGCGCGATCGCCGGCGCACAATCGGCGAGGAGGCGGACTTCTACGGCGCGATGGACGGCGCCAGCAAGTTCGTCAAGGGCGACGCCGTCGCGGGCATCGTCATCATCATCGTGAACATCATCGGCGGCCTCGGAATCGGCGTGCTGCAACAGGGCGTGGCAGTCAACGAAGCTCTTTCGAAGTACGCCCTCCTGACCGTCGGCGACGGCCTCGTCTCGCAGATCCCGGCGCTCCTGATCAGCACCGCGACGGGCATCGTCGTTACACGGGCGGCGGGGGCGAACAACCTCGGCGCCCAGATGATGAGCCAGATGACCGCGCAGGCGAGGCCGCTCTACGTGGCCGGCAGCATGCTGGCGGTCTTCGGGATGATGCCCGGCCTGCCGAAGCTGCCGTTCTTCGCCGTTGCGGGCGTCGCCCTCGCCGGGGGCTACTTCGTGCGGCGGCAGCAGCAGGCCACGGAGCTCGCCGCGCTCGCGCCGCCGCCCGTTGCCGTCAAAGAGCCCGAGCAACTCGGGCCGCAGCAGGTCATCCAGATGATGAACGTCGATCCCGTCGAGATCGAGGTGGGCTATGGCCTCATCCCGATCGTCGACGAGAGCGCCGGTGGCGGTCTGCTCCGGCGAATCACGATGATCCGGCGGCAGGTCGCGCTCGATCTGGGTATTGTCCTTCCCACCGTGCGCGTGCGCGACAACCTCCAGCACGCGCCCAACGCCTATGTGGTCAAGCTTCGCGGCGTCGAAATCGCGCGCGGAACCCTCAATCCCGGGCAGTATCTGGCGATGGATCCCGGAACGGCCGAGGGCGAGGTCCCGGGGACTGAGACGCGGGAGCCGGCCTTTGGCCTCCCGGCACGCTGGATCACGCCGGCTCACAAGGAGCGGGCCGAGCTCCTCGGCTACACCGTAGTCGACGCCGAATCGGTGCTCGCGACGCACCTGACCGAGCTCGTGAAGCGCTTTGCCCCCGACCTCCTGAGCCGGCAGGACACGCAGAACCTGCTCGAGAACCTGCGTGGCGAGTACCCGGCGCTCGTCGAGGATCTCGTCCCGACGACCCTCACCGTCGGCGAGGTCCAGGAAGTGCTCCAGAATCTGCTCACGGAGCGGGTCTCGATTCGCGACCTTGTCACCGTCTGCGAGACGCTCGCAACCCAGGCCCGCGTAACCCGCGACGTCGACGTCCTCACCGAATACGCGCGGGCCGCCCTCTCTCGCCAGATCAGCCGCCAGTACGCCGACGACAACGACACGATCCACGTGATCACCGTCGGGCCGCGCACGGAGGAGGAGATCGCCGCGTCGGTGCAGCAGTCGGAACGCGGCAACACCATCGCCATGGCCCCGTGGCAGATGCAGCGACTCCTCGGCGTGGTCAGCACCGAAGTCGAGCGAGTGGCAGGCTCGGGCCGCGACCCGATCATCCTCTGCTCGTCGCGCATCCGGCTGGCGTTCCGCCGCCTGCTCGAACGGCGGCTGCCGAATTTGACTGTTCTGTCCTTTGCCGAAGTCACTCCTCAGACCTCCGTCGAGGCCGTGGGCAACATCGAGGTGAACGTTGGAAACGAAGCGATTCATAGGTAACGACATGCCTCGCATCTACGCGCGGGTAAGGCGGGAGTACGGCCCCGAAGCCGTCATCGTGCGCACCCGAAGCCTCTTTCGAGAAGGCGCCGAGCCGCTGATCGAGGTGATCGCCGCGCCTTCCGACGCCAACGTCGGGCTGCCGCTGCAGTTGCAGACCTCGCTGATTTCGGGGGCCCTCGAACAGGCCGTGCGGCCCAGCCGCGGCCTGACCGTCGGCGACCTTGAGGAACTCGCCTCGCGTGAAGAAGAGCAGGAGCAGCGCCATGCGGCAACGCTCGAGCGTTTCCAAACCGAGGAGTCCCCCGCGCCCGAGTGGCTCGAAGGATTCGTCGGTTCGGCGCCCACGCTCGCGAACGGGGCGCCTTTGCCGATGCCCGACGCCGCGGCGGGAACGCCGCCGTCGCCCGAATGGGCCGCGCGCCCACGGCCTTCAATCGTGACTCGCCCGCGGCGCGAGGACCGGGCAACCGGGAATGCGCCCATCCAGCCGCCGCCGCCCCTTCGCGGCGAGCTGAACACCGGTGAGCTTATCGAGCAACTTGTCGACGCAGGCTTCACGGTGGCGGCCGCAGAGGCCGTTGCTGGGCACGCGCGGCCGGGCGATTCGCCGGCGCACGTCCTCGCCGCGTACCTGGAGTCGCGTGAAGTCGCCTACCCGGAGGAGCACCACACGGCGCTCATAACCATCCAGGGGCCGGTCGGAGCCGGGCGAACGACCGCTCTCATGCGCATGGCGCTCGACTGTGGCGACTCCGGCCGGCCGGTGCTGCTCGTCGCTGCCGACGGGATGCACGTCGCTGCCCGCGAGCAGGTGCGCGCGTACGCCGAAGCCACCGGGCTCGATTCGGTGAGCACCTTCGAACCGCACGACGTGATTCGCGCCGCCACCCGCGCCGCCGTCGGGACGTGTCTCTTTGTCGACACCGCCGCCGGTAGCTGGCGATCACCTGCCATCGCCGGTATCCCCCACTTCGCCTATCTCGCGCTTCCAGCCCACTGGAGCCGTGAGGCCCTCGATGCGGCGATCCAGGACATCCCACTGAACGGTTTCGCCGGGGCGATCCTGACGTTCACCGACCTGTGCACCGACTTGACACCCGTTGTTTCCCTGCTTGTCGAGTCCGGTCTTGGCATCGCGTTCCTATCCTCAAGTAGGGACGTCTCGACGGGTATCGCGATCGCCGATCCGTTCACGATCGCCTCAGGGATATTCACTACGCCGACACGGGAGTCAACCAATGGGCGTCTCTTCGCAACCGCGTAAGAATCCCTACGTGGCCCAGGGATTGTTGCCCGGTACGACGCTTCAGATCGCCCTCGTCAATTGGGAGGACGAGGATCCGCTTGTGACGCGGGTCGAGAGCGTCAGCGAGGAACAAATCGAGGTGCTGGTGCCGATGAAGAAGCTCCAACTCCGGCCGCTTGCCTCCGGCGAGGTCCTGCGTGCGAGCTACATGCACCGCCAGCGGCCCTTTTGCTTCATGACCGAGGTGGTGGGCGACGCCTCGGGCGGGGCGCTCCAGTGTCTGCGCTCGCCGGGACTCATCGAATCGCCTGATCGCCGGGAAGCGTTCCGGCTCGAGACGTCGATCCCGCCGCTTTCGCTCTACCGCCTCGTGATCGACGCCGCGCGGCTGGCGGAATTCGGCGACAACAGCCTTGAGGGCACCGTCGTCGATCTCGGCGAGAGCGGCCTCTGTCTCAGCAGCTCGGCCAGTGTGCGCGTTGGCGAACGGCTCGGGATTCACGCGTCCCTCGGCGAAGCCGGGGAGTTCATGGCTCGCATGCAGATCACGGAGATCGTCGGGCCACGCGCCGGCCAGCGAAACCGCCGCCTCCACTGCCGCTTCACCGACATTTCGCCCGCGGACGCGGACCGCATCGCTCGCTTTCTGATCCGGCGCCAGCTCGAACTGCGGCGGAGAGGCCAACTATGAACCTCCAGCCATACGCGGTTGCGAAGTATGGCGTCTATGCAGCTGTCGTCGTCGCGGCGGTGAGCGTGTGGCTCGGCCAACGGGCCGGCGCGACGCTGGACTTCAGCATCCTGCGTGCGGTCTTTGTCTTCGTGGTCTTCACCGCAATCGGCTTTGGCGCCGAGGCGCTTCTGACGTCGGGCGGTCACACAGTGAACCATGAGCCGAAAGCGGCCGAGCCTGCAGAGGGGCCGGCCGATGACTAACCGGAGTGAGGAGCACCCACATGGCCGCCGCGAGTGAAGCTCGAATTCCCCACCTGGGCGACCGAGAGACTGCCATCCAGCAGTACGCGCCCCTCGTCAAGTACGTCGTTGGGCGGCTGGCGATCGGCCTGCCCGCGATCCTCGACTACGAAGACATCCTCAGTTACGGCACCATCGGCCTTATCGAGGCGCTCGACCGCTTCGACGGCTCGAAGGGAGTCAAGTTCGAGACGTACGCAATCAGCCGCATCCGCGGCGCGATTATCGACGCGCTGCGGTCGCTCGACCGGCTGCCTCGCTCCGTGCGGCAGAAGGCGAAGCGGCTCGAGCAGGTGACGCTCGAGCTCACGGCCGCGAACGGCCGTGAACCGACAGACGCGGAGGTCGCACAACTGATGGGCCTCACGATCGAGCAGTTCAACCAGACCCTGGTCGACACCAGCTGGGTCACCGTGTCCCTCGACGGGCTCCTCGACCGCGACGACCAGAGTGACGGCTCGTCTTCGACGGAGCTCCCGGCCGATCCCGGCCAGGAGGACTTCACCGAGCGGATGGAAAAGCGCCAGATGCTCGACGCGCTGACCGGCGCGATCAAGACGCTGCCGGAGCGGGAGTGGCTGATCGTCAGTCTCTATTACAAGGACGAGATGACGATGAAGGAGATCGCCCAGATCCTCGAGATCTCGGAGTCCCGCGTCTGCCAGCTTCACGGGCGAGCGCTGAGCCGCCTCCGCGCGCGCCTGGCCCGCGAGCGGGCAGCCTGAGGAGAGAATAACCATGAACGACGCGATTGCGCTCCTTGCGATCTCCCAGCTGGTCTGTCTGGGCGCCATCTTCTACCTCTACACACAGCTTCAGCTGCTCAAGGCGCGGCCACGTGCGCGACGAGCGACGATCTCCGCGCGGGCGCATCCCATGAGCGCACCGGTCGACGTGAGTTCGCGACAGGCTGCTCGGGCGGCGATGGCGGCCTATGCGCCAGCGAAAGGCCCTGTGAGCACCGTCGCCGCACGCGGCGAGGCGGCGTCGCTCGCCGCTCGCCTGGCGGAAATGGGGGTGGACGTTCCCTCCCTCGCCAGGCGAATGCAGAAGAGCGAGGAAGAAGTTCGCCTGCTGATGCGCCGCCAGGGGGCCATTCGCGGATGAGACGCCTCGCGTTCGCGGTCGCCGGGCTGCTGGCCCTTGGTGGGCTCGGCCTTTTGGGCCCCGGCGGCGAAGCGCGTGCAAACGGCGTTCCGCAACTGGTGAAACTTACGTATCTGCCGGGGATCTCGAACTGGGGACCGCAAGACGCCGAGGGTGTTCTCGAATTCAGCTTCGCCGAAGCCTACGCCCGGATTGACGTCAAGAACCTACCCCCACAGACGGGCTACACCTACGAAGGTTGGCTCACGGGTGGCGCTGGAAGCCCGTTCAAGGTCGCCGTGATTCCGGTCTCGGCGGCCGGCGTTGGCGCGGTCGAGACCAAGCTCACCGAGCTCGCCCGCTACGATTACAACACCTTCGTTGTCGTCGCGCGCGGCCCCGCCGCGCCGGAATCCGGGATGCCGCAGGAGAAGTCCATTGCCGGCCGGTTCGCCGTGATTCAGGACAATGGAACACCCAGGCCGGGCGACGTTTCGGCTCGGCCCGCGACGTTGCCCAATACCGGCCAGCCCGCCGCCGGCAGCGCCCGAGAGCGATTGGGGCGAACCTTCATGGTCGTTCTGGTGACAGCCGGCGCGGCCATCCTTGCGATCCGATTCATTCGACGGGAGAGGCCGGCATGATCAAGGGACTGTATTCGGCGTTCAGCGCGATGGAGGCCGCCTGGCGTTACCAGGACGTGCTCGCCAACAACGTGGCCAATTCGGGCACGGCCGGCTATAAGCGCGAGGTTGCTGCCCAGCAATCCTTCGCTGACGTGCTCCTCTCACAGCAGTCGGCAACGCTGGCGCCCTTGTCCTCGCGCATCCAGGAAGTGGTTGGCCAGATCGGCACGGGCTCCTTCATGGCCCAGTTTTCGACGGATTTCAGCCAGGGCATTACCCAGAACACGGGAAATGAGCTTGATTTCGCGCTCAGTCAAGGGTTTTTCCAGATAGAGGCGCCCGACGGAACGCGCTTCTATACACGCGACGGCCGCTTTGGCCGCGACGCGTCGGGGGATCTCGTGGACAGTCATGGCGACTACGTCTTGAACACAAACGGGGGGCACGTGAACCTGCCCGCCGACCGGGTCTCGGTGGGATCGGACGGAACGATCACTGCTGGTGGCCAGGTGATCGACCAGCTCGCCATTCTCGACTTCACGCCCGCCCAGTTGAACCGCTCGGGGGAGGGCTACTTCACAAGCGCCGACGCCGGCACGCCAATCGACGGCGGCCTCCGCCAGGGTTTCCTCGAGGGCTCCAACTCGAACATCGTCGAGGAGATGACGTCGCTGCTGGCGGTTCAGCGGGTGTTCCAGGCGAACCAGACTGTGATCGCGCGGCTCGACGGCACGCTCGATCAGGCTGCCGGTCAGCTCGGCCGGTTCGGAGCGTAAACGATGACGACAATTCTCGGCGCGTCGGCAAGCGGCATGGCATACGGTCAGAGCGTGATTGACGCGGTCGCGAACAACCTCGCGAACGTCAACACGTTCGGCTTCAAGAAGACCAGGACCATCGCCGAGGGCCGGCCCGACGCGCTCGCCACGACCGACACCATGCGGATGGGCGTGGCGGACACGACGGAAGACAGAATCTTCGATGCCGGCTCCCCCCAGGCGACTGGCGATCGCTTGCACTTCACCATCCAGGACGACACGTTCTTCCGCGTCCAGGACACCGACGGTTCGACTGCCTACACGCGCTTTGGCGCGCTCGGCGTTGATTCGGCCGGCAACATCACCGCGTTCCGGGGCCGGCTTCTCGATCCCCCGATCTCGCTGCCCGCCGGCCTCACCAATCCGGCGATTGGCGCGAACGGCGAGATAACCGCGACGGACTCAACCGGCGCCGTGCAAACGGTCGGGCAACTGACGCTTGTCCGCTTCACGAACCCGCAAGGGCTACTCGCCCTCGGCGACGGACTTTATCGCGAGACGGTGAACACGGGCCAGGTCAGCGAGGGGAATCCCGGCGCCACCGGCTTCGCCAGCATCACGACAGGCGCACTTGAGGGCTCGAACGTCGACGTGGCGGAAGAGTTCACGAACATGCTCATCGCGCAACGGGCCTACCAGGCTTGTGCGAAAACGTTCAGTGTTGGCGACCAGATGCTGGCCGTCGCTACGAACCTGACTCGATAGGAGGGGCCAGGATGACACGCATCGATGGCTTGAACCCGCTCCTGACCGGCCGGCTGGCCGGAGGAAATGCCTCGCCGTCTGTCGACTCCGACCGCCAGGCCGGAGCCGAGGGCGCGAGCGCCGGCCGCCAGGACGTTATCAGCCTTTCTGATCGTGGCCGCGTCGTCGCGATCGCCGCCCGCGCCGTTGGCGAATCACGCGATGTCCGCGCGGAGAAGGTTGCCGCGCTCAAGGCCCAGATCGCCAACGGCTCGTACCGCTCGAACGCCCGCGAAATCGCCACGCGGTTGCTCGCCAACGGGTTCGGGAGCGACTAGCGATGAGCGGCGCACCGGCGGTTGTGTTCGGGCAAGTGCTCCGCACGCTTCGTACCGAGGAAGCGGAGCTCGTCGCGCTCACTGTCGTGGCGCGCCAGGAGTTGGATGCGCTCCTACGATCGGACTACGAGGCTGTCGAGGCTGCCAGCTCCGCGATGGCGCTGCGCGCGCACGGCATCGAGAATCTGGAGACCGAACGAAAGCGGCTGCTCGCCGAGGTCGGCCTCGAAGACGAAACCCTGGACGTGGTGGCGTCGGCCGCTGAGGCGGCCGGCGTCGGCGGCTTCGCCGACGTGCGCAACAGCCTGCTTTGCAGCGCCGCCGGGTTGCGCGAAGCCCAGGAGCGCAATGCGCGATTGCTGCTCTCGGCGATGAAGCTCCAGGAGCGCTGGATCACGATGTTCAGTGCGCTCTGGTCGCCAACCTACGGCGCCGATGGTAGCCAGGACCGGCAAGTGGGCCACCGCCTCATGTCCCGCTCGGCGTGAAAACGGAGGTGAAAGCGTGTCGCTCTCGGTCGGGCTAAACACAGCCGTCACCGCGCTTCGCGCTCACCAGCTCGCTGTCGATGTTGCCTCCAACAACATCGCCAACGCCCAGACGCCCGGCTATTCGCGCCAGCGCGTTCTCCTCCAGGCCCAGGGCGTCCGGGCTACCGGTTGGTCCTCGATGAACGTCAGCCCCGCTGCTGGCCTGGGCGTCAGCGCCACCAACGTCACCCGTATGCGCGACACCTTCCTCGACTTTCAGGCCCGCCAGACCGTGGGCAGCAAAGCCCAGTACGAAGCGTTCTCCGGCGCCCTCGGCCGCGCAGAGCTCACCTTCAACGAGCCCAGCGACCAGGGTATGGGCAATGTCCTCTCCAAGTTCTACAACGCCTGGCAGGACGTCGTGAACGACCCCGAGTCCTCGGCTGCGCGCGTTGCTCTGGTCCAGGCAACTTCCACTCTGACTGCGAACATCCAGCGCGTTTACTCGGCGCTCCAGTCCATCCGCTCCGACGTCAACTCGCAAGTGGTCTCCCTCCAGGACGAGATCAACTCTCGCTCGACCGAGATCGCCCAGCTCAATCAACAGATCGTCCAGGTCGAGGCCAACGGCACGATGGCCAATGAGCTTCGCGATCGTCGCGATGTCCTGGTCGACCAACTTTCGGCCATCGCGCAGGTGGGCTACAGCGAGAACGCTGATCACTCGCTCAACGTTTACATCGGCAACCACGAGCTCGTTTCCGGCTCTCGAGCCGATTCGGTCCAGGCCATCCTCGATCCCGCGAATCCCGGTATGCAGAAGCTCGTCTTTCAGGCCGACCAGGCGGACGTGACGACCACGACAGGAACGCTGCGCGGTCTCATGGATGTCCGCGACACTGCCATCCCCGGCGTCACGAGCAAGCTCAACACTTTCGCCCAGCAGCTCGTCGCCCAGGTGAACGGCATCCACTCAGCCGGCTTCGGGCTCGACAACACAACCGGACTGACGTTCTTCGGGCCAGACGCTGCGACAGCGGCGACGATGGACGCCTCGAACATCGCCATCAATCCGCTGCTTGCGAGCAACCCGGAGAAGATTGCCGCCTCGACTACGTCCGGGACGGTCGGGAACGGTCAGAACGCGCTCGCCATCGCTGACCTGCAACATACCGCTTCCGCCGGCCTCGGGAACGCGACCTTCGACCAGTACTACGGTGACATGGTGAGCGTTCTCGGCGCCAACGTCGCTCAGGCGAACGGCATGGCCGACTCCAGCGCCCTGCTCAATACCCAGATCGAATCCCAGCGCCAGGGGGTCCAGGGCGTGAACATCGACGAGGAGGTGACCAACATGACGGCTGCCCAGCATGCCTACCAGGCCGCCGCTCGCGTCATCACGACGATTGACCAGATGCTCGACACACTCATCAACAATACCGGCATGGCCGGGAGGTAGGCCGTGGCCATCCGAGTTTCCGAGCAGTCGCGCCTCAGCGACCACGTGAGCTTCCTTCAGAACGCCGAGCAGGCGTTGAACAAGGTCCAGCAACAGCTCTCCACTGGCCGCCAGGTGAACGTGCCCAGCGACGACCCGCAGGGCACCTCCCGCTCAATGGGCTATCGCCGCGACATGGCGTTCGAAACGCAGATGCGCCGCAACATCGACGGTGGCGTGGCGTTCATGAACGCCACGGATTCGGCGCTGAGCAGCGCCTCCGACGTCATCCAGCGTGCCCGAGAGCTCGCCGTCGAGGGCGCCAACAGCACCAACTCCCAGTCAGGCCGAAATGCGATGGCGATCGAGGTCGACCAGCTCCTCCAGCAGATGGTCCAGATCGCGAATACCAGCTTCGCTGGCGCGTACATCTTCAGCGGCCAGAAGACCGACCAGCCCGCCTACACCACGACTGGCGTCCCGATCACCGCCGTGACCTACCAGGGGGACAGCGGCCAGCGCATTCGCCAGATCTCCCAGCAGAGCAGCATTCCCATCAACATCACGGGCCCGCAAGCGTTCTCGAACGTGTTCCAGGATCTCATTACCCTCCGCGACAATCTCACTTCCGGCACGAACATCAACGCCTCCATCGGCTCGCTCGACAAGGACATCGATGGCGTGCTTGCCGCCCGCGCCCAGATTGGCGCCCAGACCAATGCGTTCACCGACGCGAGCAGACGCTCCGAACAGCGCGACACCGACCTCCAGCAGCTCCGGGCGAGCATTGAGGATGTCGATGTCTCGCAGGCCATTGTCGACCTCACCGCGCGCCAGAACCAGCTCCAGGCCGCCATGGGCGCAATTGGCCACAGCGTCGACCTCACGTTGCTCAATTTCATTAGGTAGTAAACCTTCTCGCGCGCTCGCTGGCCCGCGGACCGCTCCGCGGGCTTTTTCGTGTCCCCTCAATCCGGGAGCGGTGGAGTGAACACCGCGTTGCACCGAGGTGGACGGCCCGCGGACGGCCGGTTGCCGGCGGGTTGCCGCCCGAATCGCGGGGGCCCGACACCGACGGAGGTGAGGGCCCACGCTCGGGGTTTTCCCTGCTGGAGGGCGTGCGGCGCGAGCCGGCGCCGAATCTGCCGCATGAGGGGTTTCCTCATTTACGACCGATTTCGCGCGCTGGCCACTCAACGTTCACCGCCGTCACCCGACTATCACTGTGTAGCCACCAACGCGAGAGCGGCACTCCTCGCGGGGGCCACACCAACCAACGGGGCAGGAGAGCCCAAAGAGGAGACCTTCGATGACTCGCATCATGACCAACGTCGCCGCCATCAACGCCCAGCGGAACCTCAACAACACCGCGATCAAGATGGGCAAAGTGCTGGAGCAGCTGTCGAGCGGCTACCGCATCAACCGCGCCGCCGACGACGCCGCCGGCCTCGGCATCAGCGAGAAGATGCGCGCACAGATCCGCGGCAACCAGCAGGCGCTGCGTAACGTCCAGGACGGCATCTCGATGCTGCAGACGGGTGAAGGCGCGATGGACGAGGTCCACAGCATGCTCCAGCGCATGCGCGAGTTGGCCGTCCAGGCCGCGAACGGCACCTACGCCGACAACGGCCCAGAACGCACCTCGATGGGCCAGGAAATCGTTCAACTCGCAAATGAAATCGACCGCATCTCCACCAGCACCGAATTCAACGGCCAGAAGCTCCTCACGGGCGCGCTGTCGACGGCCGTAGACGCGACCAGCGGCGTTCAGCCGTTCAACACCGTTTCAACCGGTGTGATCGTTTCCGCGATCGACGTAAGCAACGCTCAGGCGGGACAGGTGTACACAATCACCAACCCGGGCGCGCCGTCCAACCAGCTCATGCTGGCCAACGGGGGCATCACCCAGACCCTCACCGTGCCGCCCATCGCCGCCGGCCAGACCGCGACACTCAACTTCAACAATCTCGGGGTCTCGATAACGCTCACGGGCGGAGCCACCGCTCCTGGCGCCAACGCCAATGCGATCGCGGCTGCCCTGGCCACCGCCGGCAACGTGACTACTGCCGCCGGCCAGAGCTCCGCCACCCTCCAGGTTGGGGCGAACACGCCCGACACTCTCACGCTCAACTTCACGAATATGAGCACGCCAAACCTCGGCGGGGGCGGCTTCCTCCTCGGTGGCGCCACTGGCCTCGTGACCACCCTCGGCGCCACCGGCATCGTTGGTAATATCGCCGCCGCCCACAACCTCATGACCGCTGTTGACGGGGCGATTCAGCAGCTCAGTGCCCAGCGAGGCACACTCGGCGCTGCCCAGAACCGCCTCGAGCACACCGCCAACAGCCTGGGTGTCGCCGTCGAAAACCTGAGCGCCAGTGAGAGCCGCATCCGCGACGCAGACATCGCCCAGCTCTCGAGCGATATGGTTAGTAACCAGATCCTGCAGCAGGCCGGTGTCAGCGTCCTCGCCCAGGCCAACCAGAGCCCGCAGGCAATCCTCAAGCTCCTCCAGGGATAACATCTTGACCTCTGATTGAGGCCGCTCTCGAGCCCGCAAGGGCGACGCCAGAGGCTCCCGGGGATTTCCCCGGGAGCCTCGTTCACTTTCCATCAACGCTCGATCCACGGTTCCGCTACCCCGTTCACCAGCCTGTACCCCTGGTTCACCCTGTTCTGGACCCGTTTCCACCCCTTGGTCCCCTCGATAACCACCGTGACACTCGGCCGATACCTCGCCCGCCAAACGGTTGAGGTTGCGGACCAGGAATCGAAAAGGGGACAAGCAGGACAATGTCATCGATCGTCACGAACATCGGCGCAATCAACGCGCAGCGGAACCTGGGCATCAGCGGGATGAGACTCGGCAAGGTGCTCGAACAGCTTTCCAGTGGCTACCGGATCAACCGGGCAGCCGACGACGCCGCGGGCCTGGGCATCAGCGAAAAGATGCGCGCCCAGATCCGTGGCGATAGCCAGGCCATCCGCAACGCGCAGGACGGCATCTCGATGCTGCAGACCGCTGAAGGCGCGATGGACGAGATCAGCAGCATGCTCCAGCGCATGCGCGAGCTGGCGGTGCAGGGCGCCAACGA
>JAKALX010000339.1 GCA_021823905.1 Chloroflexota bacterium
CTCGCGCGCCCGGCTCACGAGCGCGCTTGCCACGCCGCGCCACACCGCGCGTGGCAGCGCCCGAGCCCGCGCGGCGCTCGTGGTCGTGGAGCTCGCGCTGGCGCTCGTGTTGCTCGTCGGCGCCGGCTTGCTGGCGCGTGCGTTTGGCAGGTTGTCCTCCTGGAACGCCGGTTTCGATCGCAACGGCGTGACGATGTCGTGGTTGCTCGTACCGTCGTCGACGTACAAGACGGGACAGAACGCCGTGGCCGCGCTCGAGCAGGTGCGCGAGCAGGTGTCGGCGGTGCCGGGTGTCGTCGACGTCGGTCTTGGCTCGGCGGTGCCACTCTTCGGCGGCGTCGAGACCGGCTCGCTGCAGATCGCCGGTCAACCGGCGATGAGCGCCGACCAGGCGCCGTCGGTGAATTGGTTCGACGCGGATCCGCATTACTTCGGCGCTCTCGGGCGGCGCATCGTGCGCGGCCGCGGCATCACGACGGATGACGTCACCGGCGCGCCGAACATCGCAGTCGTCAACGAGGCGTTCGCCGCCACGTTCTTTCCCGGCGCGGATCCGGTGGGACAGCATGTCACCGTGGAGGACCATCCCGCGGACATCGTCGGCGTCGTGTCCGACGTGCGTCCGTTCCAGCCGGATCAACCGGTCACGCCGGAGATCTTCTGGCCGATCCGCCAGTATCCGCGGTTTGCCGCGTATCTGGTCATGCGGCTCGCGCCCGGCGTCGACGGCATCGAGGCGGCGGCGAAAGCACGCGTCACGCGGATCAATCCGGGTATCCAGGTGACACCCTTCGTGCCGATCAATAGCAAGGTCGCGAGCACGCTTGTCAGCCCGAAGTTCAACATGGCGCTGATCGGCGTCTTCGCGCTCATCGCCATCGCGCTCGCGGCGATCGGCGTCTACGGCGTGATCGCGTCGACGGTGAGCAGCCGCACGCGCGAGCTGGGCGTGCGCATCGCGCTGGGCGCCACGCCGGCGCAGCTCGTCGCGGATGTGGTTCGCCAGGCGTTGACGCTCGCCGCGATCGGTCTGGCGATTGGCCTGATCGCCGCGCTGCTGCTGGGCCGCCTGCTGACCAGCCTGCTCCACGGCGTTCCGGTCACCGACGCGCTGACGCTCGCGGTCACGATCGGCGCGTTTTTCGCGATCACCGCGCTGGCCGGATTCATTCCGGCGCGGCGCGCGAGCAAGATCGATCCGCTGGCGGCGCTTAGAAGCGGGTAGGGCGCCGCGTTGTCACTTCGGCGGCGGTGTGGCCGTGCCGCGGCGATGATTCACCACATCGCACCCGATTGTCTCAGTCGCGCATAAAAAGGTACTCGGAAACTCCTGAGAACCGGCGGAAGCGCAGAGAGCAAGTTGCACGCCACGAGCAGGGCTGCAGCGACTCCGGCGCTGCCGAGAGAGTTCGGCGAAATCCCAGCGGACAGCCCTGACAGGGCCCTTCCAACGAAGTGAGCGACGGGTGTTCCCACACAGACGCCAACGACGGCGGCGATAAAGGAGTCCGACAGATAGGTCAGGGCAATTGTGCCGTGAGTCGCCCCCAACGCGTACCTGACGGCCATCTCGTGTGCTCGGCGACGAGCGACTACCGTGACCAGGGCGAGCGACGAGACGGCCGCTATCGCAAGCGCACCCAGGGCAAAGACTCCAACGGCCAGGGTCCGAAAGAGCCTCGGTTTGACCGAAGCCAGCAAGCGAGACCTTTGCAGGCCCTCACCAGACACGATGGCTCGTGGATTGGCAGCGCGGACCGCCGCCACGGCCCCTGATACCGGCACATCCGCTCCAGCCTCAGACCGGACAATGAAGAAGATCGCCGGACCATCGCAGTTCTGTGAGCAGGGCCACGGTGCCTTGAGGGGTAAGAAGGCCATCGGCGCCGCGCGACGCTCAAGGCCCAAATCACGCTGGTCGGCGATGAGTCCAACGACCGTGGCGGCCCCCTCCGGAAACACAACGATCTTCCCAATGGGAGATTGTCCGGCCCACCACTTCCGCGCGAATGACTCGGTCACGACGACGTCGTTTCCGGCGTCTCTCGGACTGAGCCACCTGCCGGCGAGCAAGGTGGCCCCGATTGCCCCAATGTAATCCGTGGACACGAACTTCACCGCAACGGAGACGGCACGACCGTCAATCCTCGCGGGTCCCGTGAGGCCGCCATCAAGGCCAAAAACGGCCGCGACGCGACTGACTTGGGGCAGCTGTCTTACGAGTTCCAGGGTTCGATCGATGTCGAGCGCCACCCGCTCGGGACTTTGTTCCGATGGGTAGCTCGTCGGCAAGATCAGAGCCGCGCCGTTCATGCCAGTCGGCTGGGATAGGACCGTTACGTATGACCAAGCCAGGATCACCCCACAGTTGAGCAGGACTGTGGCGAAGGCGTTCTGCGCCGCGATCACAGCGAAGAAAGTCCGGCGCCCTGATACCCGGAGCCACGCCGGCGCCGGGTGGCTTCGGCGACGCCAAATACCCGCTGCAATACTCGCCGCGACGCATGCGACAGCGAGGACGCCGGCCGTGGCCGCTACTGAGGCCAATCCGGACATCACGTCCAGTTCTGGTTGTCCCAGGACTGCATACCGGCGCGGTAGAATGCGATACGACTGGCTTAGCATGAGTTGCGCGCAAATCAACGCGATCAATGCTGAAAGCGCACACGGGGCCACCAACTCCCGTCCGAGCAGTGACGCAATGCTTGCCCTCGTGGCGCCCAGTTGCTGTCGGAGTTTGAACTCCGTTCGCCGCTCACTCAAGCGAGCGAACATGGAAATGGAGGTGGCCCCCAACGTTAGTCCCAGCAAGAGGCACCAGCCGGCTAGCGCTCCCATCGCCTCTTGCCTTACCGACTCGGAGAGGTATTCTCCGAGAGGGTCGACTCGAACCGAGGCACCGCGTGGAAGCGTTGCTGTGAGACGGGCCGCCACCTCGGCCGGAGTCACCCCGCTGACAAGTCGGCCGATGAGGCCCTCGGCCACAACCACATCGCGGCCTGCATCCGCACTTGGAAGTTCAACAATGGCCTGCGGCGGATCCCAGAGCCGGGAAGGAAAGTTCCCATCGAACGGCGTCGACGCGACTCGGACGGTCTCACCTGAGCTGAGCGTGTAAGACTCGTCCGGTCCACCCTGTGTTTCGCTGCCGATTGGCCCAGCGCTCTGGCGGACGAGAAAGAGCACGCCGGCATCACGGGCGCCAACTCCGCGCACTGGCGTGCCTTCAGATTGCAGTGTGGCGACGAACCCCGGAGAGGCGGTGACGCAAGACAACAGCAAATCTCCATGCGGGTTCTTGAACCGCACGGAGCCCCTGGGATAGAAAGCAACAAGGGAGACGAACAGCTCCGACCGACTCCTCCACTCTTCCAGGGATGGCATCCGGCCAACAGCACGGCCCACGTCACTGCGGATGAATACCAGTCTCTCCGGCCTTGAATATGAGAGGGTCCCCCGTATGAGGGGCAATGAAATTGCCACCAGCACCGTGGCGATGCCGCCTGTGAGTCCCAGCAGCAGGCACACGGAGAGGCCAGACAGATTTCCCCAGGGCCGTAGGACGCCCAACCGTGCGAGCATCGAGCGTCCGCCCTAGAACCGAAAGTCCCTTGCGCTGAGTGGCGGGTTGATCCGAATGGTCGTCAGCGTGATTCTCTCCAACTTCGCGCCGCTGACAACGCGCTGCCACACCCGCGGAAGCGAGACACCGTCCACCACTACACGATCGCTGTATTCCATCGCCACCTCATCACTCCCGTCTTCGGCAAGGGAGATACCCAAGGTCCGCTGAATCGACTCTGCCATCACCACAAGCTGTTTATAGCGGGCCCGACGAGGAAGACCTGAGCGTGAGTCAACATCGAGCAGCACCCTGTTCGCGAGCCCTGTGAACTCGAGCGTCGCGCTCCCCCGCGCTGTTACGTTCGCGCGTTCAGTGCCAAACTGCTCCACCGCAAACAAGCCTACAGCCAGTCTAAAGAGATCGCTTCTTGCAAATGGCAGCAAATCCGGAGTCGGTACAGCCGGAGATACGTATGCTCCAGGCCCGACGGCCTCCTGACTTAGTATCGGCCGGCCTTCGCTCACACCGCGTCGTATGACGGCGCCATTTGGTTGGTCGATCCGTACATACGAATCAGGCAAGAGCAGTCGGAACTCCACGGGCACTTGGCCCGGTCTCAGCTTCCCGGTTAAGTCGCTGTATCTCCCTCCCTCGGAGTATCCTGAAAGGATGACACTTCGGAGCTTGGCCTGCGTCACGCCGAGCGCCAGCCGTGTACGTTCGGCGAGCAGCGATGCTCCGCTCTGGTCGTTGAGCGACGCAGCCGTGCGTGACGCTGACACCGCAACGCCTGCGGCGAGCCATAGACCAACAACTCGACACGCCACTCTCGCCAAACTCATGTCAGGTCCTGTCCCGCGGAGCCGGCACACACGTCAGACGCAGACTCTACAAACTTCTACCCTGCCTGACACCACGAGCGAGGATTCTTGGCCGGACCGATCGAACGTGTCAAGCGGCACTCCGGCGCTGCCGCTCACTGGAGTTCCCACGGTTTCGTGAACACTGCGTGAGTGCC
>JAKALX010000340.1 GCA_021823905.1 Chloroflexota bacterium
CTGCTGGCGAGGGCGGGCCGCGAGTTCGAAGCCGAGCTGGTCAAACTGCCTGCCAGCGTGAAGGGGTCGCTCAAGCCACCGTTCCGCCAGAACGGTCCCGCCATTCCGAACCGCGAACGGGCCGAGGCGATCGTCGCGGCGATGCAGCGGTCAGCTTTCTCCGTCGCCAGCGTGAAGAAGGAACGCCGGAGCCGTTCGGCGGCGCCGCCGTTCACCACCAGCACGTTCCAGCAGGCGGCCGTGAACCGGCTGGGGATGAGCGCCGCGCGGGCGATGGGCATCGCCCAGGAGCTGTACGAAGGGATCCAGGGCGCGGGCCTGATTACCTACATGCGCACGGACTCGCTGAACATCGCGAGCGAGGCGCGGCACGAGGCCCGCGCCTGGGCAAGCCGCACCTACGGCAGCGAGTACGTGCCGGCGCGCGAGAAGGTCTACGCCACGAGCACAAAAGGCGCCCAGGAGGCCCACGAAGCGATCCGGCCGACGAGCGTGGCCCGCACACCCGACAGTCTCCGCCGTGTGCTCAGCGCCGACCAACTCCGGGTCTACTCGCTCATCTGGCAGCGATTCATGGCGAGCCAGTTGGCGGACGCCCAATACGACACGGTGACCGTGGACATCGAGGCGAAAGAAGGCGCGACGCTGCACGGCGCTTTCCGGGCGAACGCCCGCCACCTCGTCTTCGACGGCCATTTGCGGGTCTACGGCGTCAGCGCCGAGGAACGGAACCCCGACGACGAGGACGACAGCGAGGTGTCGCTGCCGGAGCTCGCCGAAGGGGAGGCACTTGAACGGCGCAACGTCGACGGTCGCCGCCACCAGACCGAGCCGCCGCCTCGCTATACCGAGGCATCGCTCGTGAAGGCGCTCGAAGAGGATGGGATCGGGCGGCCGAGCACCTACGCGACGATCGTCCAGACAGTGCTGAAGCGCGATTATGTCGCGAAACAGGGCCGCCAGCTCGTCCCCCAGGAGCTGGGCTTCCTGGTCCACGACCTCCTCGACAAGTACATGCACGAGTACGTTGACGTGCCTTTCACGGGGAAGATGGAAGCAGAGCTGGACCAGGTGGCCGATGGCGAACGTGAGTACGTCGACGTCCTGCGGGAGTTCTGGCCGAGGTTCACCGAGCAGCTTGAAGGGGCGAAGGGGACCGCGGAGAAGCAGGACACGCAGACGGAGATCGAGTGCAACGTCTGCCACCTGGCGAAGCTCGTGATCAAGTGGGGCCGCAACGGCAAATTCTTCGCCTGCCCGCGCTACCCGGAGTGCACGAACTCGCTGCCGATGAGCCCGGACGGGCAGCCGGTGTTCGTCGCGCCGCCGAAAGAGACCAGCTATCGCTGTCCGAAGGACGGCGGCGCGCTGATTCAGAAGCACGGCCCGTACGGCGACTACGTGGACTGCGTGAACCGGGACGCAAAGAAATGCGATTTTCGATCCGGCCTGCCGGTCGGGGTGGCATGCCCGGAAGAGCCGGAGACCGGCCAGCTGGTCGAAAAGCAGACGCGCCGGGGCACGTTCTTCGGATGCTGGAACTACCCGCGCTGCAGCTACACGACGAACAGCCTCGAAGCCGGGAAGATGTCGCCGGTGCGTTCGCCCGAGGATCGGGCAAAGGCCAACGCCAAGCTGCTGGAGCGGAGCGCTCGGGGCAAGGCGGCCTTCGCCAAACGGCTGGAGAACCAGCGCGCGCGGCGGGCGAGCTAGACGCTGGGATCCGGGAAGGCGACGCCGAGTTCTTCGCCGAGCGCCCGCAACTGGGTGATGGCCTCTTCGTCGAGCGGGATGCCCAGGCGCGTGCGCTCCTCGCGGGCGAGCTCCTCCGGGTCGCCGGGGATGAGGACGGGCTCGCCTTCGATCGCGGGGCGGGTCGCTCGAATGTGGTCGGCCATCTTCTTCATCTCGGCCTTGAATTCGAGTGGATCGGAGAAGGCGGCGATGCTCCAGGCGGCGAACCATTGGCCCTGGGCAAGAACGCTTCGGTCGGTAAAGAGGGCGGAGCCCATTCCCGGGAGGACGCCGCAAAGGATGTCGACCATCAGCCCGAGCCCGTAACCCTTGTAAGAGCTGGTTTCAAGCCGCGAGCCGAGTGGGAGGAGCGCTCCTCCTTTTCGAAGGGCTTCGGCGTCGGCGGTCTCGTCACCGTTTGCGTCGACGGCCCAGCCGGGCGGGATCGGCTTTCCCTGGCGCATGGCGATCTCGAGCTTGCCCGCGGCGACGGCCGTGGTGGCCATGTCGAGCAAGAACGGAGGGCCGCCCTGGACCGGAGCGGCCATGGCGATGGGGTTGGTGCCGAAGACTCGCTCGACGCCACCGGCAGCCACCGCGATCGGAGGCACGTTGCACATCGCCATGCCGACGAGGTCGCGCTCGGCGGCCATCCGCGCGTAGTAGCCGGCGGCGCCGAAGTGGCGGCTGTTGCGTACGGCGATCATGCCGATGCCCGTCGCCTGGGCCTTCGCGATCGCCGCCTCCATGGCGCGATGAGCGATCACCACGCCAAGCCCGCCGCCGGCATCCCAGGCCGCGGCGACGGGGCTGCTGCGGACAACCTCGATCTTCGGATCTGGGCTGACAATGCCGCGCTTCAGGCCGGGAGCGTAGCCGGGGTGCCAGGGAAGATGGGCGATGCCGTGCGACTCGATGCCGGCGAGGTCGGCGTCAATCAGGACCTCCGCGCCAATCGCGGCGTCCACCGCCGGCACGCCAAGGCGCTCGAAGACGGTTGCCGTGAAGGCGCGCAGGCTCTCAGCAAGGAAACGGGGGCGGGGGTCGTGTTCGGCGGCGGCAGCCATCGGGTCGCTCCGGGCGGTAATACGACGGCAGCATACGCGTGGCGTTGCGACTCCGCCTGCCAGGCAATTCGATGCTCTTTCCGGCCGCCGCCACATCAAGGTGACGCGGTCGCACGAGAGGGATCTGCTGACGTATCCCGAGCCCTACCATCCGTCGCGGACCGGGCTTACGATGCCGGCACGCGCCCACAGCGAGGCGGGAACCAGGCGCAGGGGGAGACCAATGGCGTACGAGAACATTCTCTTCGAGACCGACGGACGGCTGGCGTTCATCACGCTGAACCGCCCGGAGAAGCTGAACGCGCTGTCGAACGACCTGCGCGGCGAGCTCTTCCATGCGATGAAGGAAGCCGAGGCTGACCGTTCGGTGGGCGTCATCGTCCTGCGGGCGAACGGGCGTGCGTTTAGCGCCGGGTATGACCTGTCGCCGTCGCGCGCGGCGACCGAGGGATCGCCGTTCGTGCATCCCCGATCGAAGATGCCAGACACCGGCACGACGCACCCCGCGCACTACGACTGGTCGCGCCACGTGCTGCTGGCGAACTGGACGATCTGGGAGCTGGCGAAGCCGGTGGTCGCGCAGGTGCAGGGATACTGCCTGGCCGGAGGCACAGAGCTGGCGACGTTCTGCGACTTCCGGATCGTGGCCGAGGACGCGCAAATCGGCTATCCGCCGGTGCGGGCGATGGGAACGATGGACATCATGTGGGCGCCATGGCACCTGCCGATGACAAAGGCGCGCGAGTTCGCCTACGTCGGCGACTCGTTCTCGGGCAAGGACATGGCGGCGATGGGCTGGGCAACCTACGCCGTGCCCGGAGCCGAACTGGCCGCGTTCACGGAGCGTTTCGCGCGGCGGATGGCGAACATCGACAACGACATGCTGATGTACTCGAAGCGCTCGGTGAACCGGCAATACGAGGCGATGGGCATCCGCGGTGGCCTGATGTCGGGGACAGACGTGGAGGCGATGAGCAAGCACCGGCCGGCCGCCGAGGAATGGCGGCGACGGCTGGCGCAGGACGGGTTGAAGTCGGCGCTCGAGTGGCGGGACGGGCCGTTCCGGGACTTCCGCGGCGCCAACGCCACAGCGCCGGCGGACCGGCCAGTGGCTGGCGCAGACGCATGATTGCATTTATGTCGCACTGAGACATGTCGGCCACACATGTTCAGGAGCGCGAAAGTGTTAGAGGACTCACATCTTGGGCTCACTTCCGGCTAATGCCGGGAGCCGACGCTAAGCCTGTCCCGGTCGAACGACACGAAACCGGCCGGGGCAGGAAGTGAATCCATGCAAAGCGTTTTCAAATCCCGAAAGGTGCTCATGGTTGGCGCGGGGATCGCAACGTTCGCCGGCGTGCTCGGTGGCGGTGTCCTCGGTGGCCAGCTCTCCGGTTCCAGCTCGGCATCTGCGTTGGGGCCGGGTAGCAGCGCGCTCGTCAGCGCCCTGCAGCAGACGAGCCCGACGCCGCAAGCGGGGCAGAACGGCCGGGCGGCAGCGATGGAGGACTTCCTCCAGAAGCTGGCGAAGAACCTCGGCGTCGACGAGACGAAGCTCAAGGACGCGCTCAAGCAGACGCGCCTCGACCAGCTGGCGGCTGACGTCGCGAGCGGGAAGATCACCCAGGCGCAGGCCGACCAGATGAAGACCGCCATCGAGAACGGCACTGCGCCATTGTTCGGGCCCGGCGGCTTCGGCCACCGGGACGGCGGTCACGATCGCGGGGGCCCGGAAGGCGCTCGGATTGGCGGCCGCGAAAACG
>JAKALX010000341.1 GCA_021823905.1 Chloroflexota bacterium
CGGTTGGGCCGCTCCGCGGGGTTGGAGTGGCCGCACGCGCAGCATAGCCCTCGAAAACCCGGTCCGCTTCGCCCGCGCCGGCCCGGGCGCCTCGCCGCTCAGTGATCGAGGGTCTGCGGCGCTTCGGCGAGCGCTCGTTTCCGCCACGCGCAACCAGTGATCGTGGCCGCCGCGCAGGCCGTGAGGGCGACGGACTCCGCGAGGCCGTCGCCGTAACCAGAAGCGAGCCGAAGAACAGTCTCGATCGCGCCCCAAACCGCTGCCGGCCAGGCGACGAGGGCGAAGAGCGAGTAGGCGTGCGCTCTCACGCGGCTGCCTCGGTGGTGGCGTGTTCGCGCTCGACCATTCGTACGAATTCCACGGCGAGGTCTGGGTCGAACTGCGTGGCTCTGCCCTCGAGGATCTGATCCACGGCTTGCTCAACCGTGAGCCCCTTGCGATATGGACGGTCGGTTGTCATCGCGCTGTAGGCGTCGGCGAGGGTGAACACGCGCGTTGAGAAGGCGATGGCATTCCCCCTGAGGCGGCCCGGGTACCCGTCGCCGTCGAAGCGCTCGTGATGGTGGCGAACGAGATCGACGACGGCGTCGTGGTCGGTGACGGCGGCCGTGATTGCGGCGCCCATCACGGGATGCTCCTCCATCGTGCGCCGCTCGTCCGCGGTCAGGGTGCCGGGCTTCCGGAGGATCTCGTCGGGGACGACGATCTTGCCGAGGTCGTGAATCGGGCCGCCGATGGCGATCGCGTTGATCTGGTCCTCGCTCAGACCGATCCGCCTGCCGACTTTGAGCGCGAGCTGCGTGGCGTGGTCGCTGTGGAAGCGGGTGTAGCTGTCGCGCCGGTCGATCGCTTTCACGAGGTTGCGCAGGGCCTTCAGGTTCGTGACCTTGAGGAGCGCGTCCGGCATGGTCCCCTCCGCATGGCCGCTGCCGACGACTGGCGACACGGACTTGTCCAGATACATCTGGTCCTCGGCTTCGGCGATGAGGTCGCGTGGCGTCTCGAAGCCACGATAGGGAGCGAGACCGAGGCTGATGCGGGTCGGAAGCGTCATGTGCGAGCCGTTGACGACTTCGATCTTGGCGACGGACGCGCGAACGCGTTCGAGGATGACGCGGGCCTGCTGCTCTGTTGCACTGGGGAAAACGGCCACGAATTCGTCACCGCCGAAGCGGCCGAAGACGGCCGGCTCGTGGACATGCCTGGTGAGCGCGTCGACGACGCTACGGAGGATCCGGTCCCCTTGTTCGTGGCCGACGAAGTCGTTGAGCAGCTTGAAGTTGTCGATGTCCAGGTAGGCGGCAACGAGCGGCCACCCTTCGCGGCGTGAACGCTCGACCGCGTCGACGACGAATTCATCGATGAACCGGCGGTTGGGGCAGCCCGTGAGGGCGTCGGTGTAAGCGAGCTGGCGGTAGACGGCGGCCTGCTCCGCCTCGATCCTGCGAGCACGGCTGTCGATCGCCTTGTTCAACATGTGCCAGAGAATGTCGGCGTCGAACGGTTTGCCAAGGAAGTCGTCGGCGCCGGCCTTCATGGATCGAACAGCGACATCAACGTCGACGAAGCCGGTGATCGCCACGATTCCGGCGGACGGAGCGAGGCCGCGGGCGCGGGCGATCACGTCGATGCCGGAGACATCGGGCAGGCTGATGTCGGACGCGACGGCGTCGAAGGCGTCTTTGGCGAGCTCCGCGAGCGCGGCCTGACCGGTGCGGACGACGGTAACGTGGCCGGTGTATTGGCTCAACACGAGCTGGATCAAGCGGCCGAGCGCGGGGTCGTCCTCGATCACGAGGACATGCAGAGGATCCCGCCCTGCGTGCAACCCTGCAGTCTCCACGATGGGATTATCGGCTGCTGGCGCGGGTGCGAGAGGTTCCGGGCGCCATTTCGGCCCGATCGTTTGGGTTATTTCTTGGCGTGGCCGCGAGTTACCCAGATCTGGCTGGCGACCTGGCTGCCCATGACGACGGTGCGGCCATCAACTTTCGCCGTAACGGTGCCGCGATAGGGAGCGACGGCGTCGAGGGTCATCGACGCGCCGGGGCGGATCCCCTCTTCGTCGAAGAACTGGAGGAGTTGTTCGTCCTCTTCGAAGACGCGGTCGACGATGACGGTTTCGCCCTGGGCCATGTCGGCGAGCGTGGTCATGGGCAACTGCTTTGGACCGTTTCCGCCGGGTGCGGGGACGGGGTAGCCGAACGGACTCCTGGTCGGGCGGCCGAGCGTTTCGTAGAGGTAGGGTTCGGTGACGTCGGAGATGCCATGCTCCAGGAGGTGCGCCTCGGCGTACGCCCGCCACCACGGAACCTTGAGGACGTTCGTGATGAGGCACTCGGCGAGGCGATGGCGGCGCACCATTTGCTCTGCGCGGCGCAGGCCCTCGGGAGTGAGGTGAATGACTTTCCGGTCGTCGACCTGGACCAGCCCGTCGCGCTGGAGGCGCTTGAGCATTCCGGCGACTGAAGGCGGCGTGATCTCCAGCCTGTCGGCAAGGCGAACCGCGATCACGTCGAAGCCCTCATCGACATGGAGGCGGTAGATCGTGGTCAGATAGTCATCACTGGCGACATTGGAGAGCTGTTTCGGCATATGGACACATCCTGCCACGACTTTTTCATCGCAGACTAACCTTCTCGAACGCTTATGGCCATATTGCCGGTGAACCCGCCGATGTTCGAACCGTGACTGGCCCGTGGGGCCGGGTCAGGCAGCCTTCGAGCGGGCCGCGTGGAGCGGGATGATCTTGCCCGGTTCGGTGATGCCCATCGCCGATTCCAGCCACGCCTTCACGCATGGAGGCATGGAACCGTTGCGTTCCACACAGCCCTGGCACTGCGAAGCGCGGGCCTCGGCGTTGAAGTGGCAGGCGTCAACCAAACGCATCATGTCAGAAACCTCCCATTCCCTGCACCGATCATCGGCCGCCGGTGGGAGTGGATGAGGGGTGGCCGGGCCCTGGACTGTGAACAAGTGGCGCATTAGGTCAGACTTCTCCGAAGAAAGTGAGAGGACTTTTCATATCGATTTGGTGCAGAGTAGACTATGGCAGCTATCGAAGATTTCGAAGCGAGGAGGATCGCCCGCTTATGGCCGCCATCTCCACCACCAACCCGGGCCTCGACCTTTCGTGGCTCAACCTCTATGACGAGCCCGCCTCCGCCAGCCCCGGGAAGAAGGGACTGACGCTCAAGGAGATCAACCTCGGCCGCTATGCCGACGCGGCCCGCGGCGCGGGCGATATGACGTACCGGATGCGGGGGGCAGTCCCGCGGCCGGGAGCGCAGCGCTTCGGCGCCAACTACCAGTCCAAGG
Organism: Chloroflexota bacterium; assembly: GCA_021823905.1. Lineage (GTDB taxonomy): Bacteria > Chloroflexota > Dehalococcoidia > Tepidiformales > Tepidiformaceae > JAKALX01. Next base: position 3,319 of record JAKALX010000341.1, read on the forward strand.
CGGACGTCTGGTCGGAGAACTGCGTCATGCTCTACGAAGAGGCGACGCAGCGGCAATGGTCATCGGCGCGCGACATCCCGTGGGACACGCTGGAGCAGCTCCCGGACGAGCTCGAGCGGGCGATGTGCCAGCTCTGCACGATGCTGACTGAGGTTGAGTTCATCGCCGGGGACGTGCCGGGTCAGTGGATGCCGTTCGTGAGCGCGCAGGACTTCGAGGCCGGCCTCTTCCTCATGAGCCAGATCATGGATGAGGCGCGCCACACCGACGTCTTCCGCAAGCGAGCGCTGGCGAACGGCGGCGGGCTGCTGGCCCAGGGGGCGGGGCTCGGGCTGCGGACGCTTATCGAGGCGCGGGACTTCACGGAGATGTCCGTGCTGATGCACGTGCAGGCGGAGGGCTTCGTCCAGTCGATGTTCCGGATGGGCGAGCTCATTGGCCAGACGGACGCGGACAAGCGGATTTTTCGCATGAGCGCGCAGGATGAGTCCCGCCACCTCGCCTTCGGCGTGATGCACCTGAAGTACGTGCTCGACACAGAGCCGGAGCGCCGCGAGGAGATCCACCACTACCTGGACAAGGCCGAGGGCGACGCGGCCGGCGGCGGGTCGGGAGACGTGACCTTCCCGCCGGTCTTCGAATCGCTCTGCATCCTCCTCGGCGGAGGCGTCGACAAGTTCGACGAAGGCGTCCAGAAGTTTCTGCTCTTGCGCAAGCGCCAGATCAACGAGTACCTGCACCGGCTTTCGGTCGCGGGCCTTGGCGATCGCCGCCAGCGGATCGGGCCGCTGATGGCGCAGTTCGTCGATCCCGAGTAAGGCCCACCCATCCGCGGCGCTGGTGCACAACACCCCGCGCGCAGCCAGCCAAACGAAGCGAGGTAATCCGCATGTCCACCGGCGAAGCGCTGGCCCGAGCCCACGCCTCTATCAGCACGCAGGAGATCCCCCAGGAGGCTCGCGACAAGGCGCGCGAGCTCGGCTGGGAAGACGGCCTCATCGAGGCTGCGCTCGGCAAGGGCCATTCGCTCCAGGAGGTCTGGCAGGCGTTGCGCGCGGGAGTCGATGGTGCGGCCGCGAAGGGCTTCCTGGCTGGCGACGGTGCGGCGTTCCTTCGTCCTGAGTTCAACTGGATGCGGGTACCCACGGAATGGGGCATCCGCGTGCGCGCCAGCGACCCACAGCTCGGCCTCACCATCGGCGACCTGAATGTCGGCACCTACGGTGACGTCCCGGATGTCTGGGTC